>JAGQQQ010000239.1 GCA_020426125.1 Planctomycetaceae bacterium | reverse complement strand
GTGTGCCGAGACCGTGTTTATTCCGATGATTGAATCTGTCCCGGGAGTGGAGAATCTGGAACAGATTTGCGCGGTTCCCGGGGTGCATGCCGTGTTTGTTGGTCCAAATGATATGACGGTCAACATGGGCATTCCCAATGAGTATGACCATCCCGATTTCGTGGCGATCCTTCAGCGGATCATCGACACCGCGGATCGGGCGCACGTCGCGGCCGGGTGCTGGTTCGGCAAGCTCGAACAGCAGGAACGGACGATTCAACAGGGAGCGAGACTGGTGGTGTTCTCGAATGACGGTGTCCTTTTCCGAGACGCTGTTGACAAAGCATTCTCCCAGCTTCGCAAGAACTGAAGGCCTCTTGTCTTTTTCCAAGGGGGCCGGATTTCGGCCGGAGCGATGGGATCACGCTTCAGGGCTCCCCAATTTGTTCTCTCGCGTTCAGGAATCTTGTCTTGATCGAAGTTCTCTTGGAATTCCTCATTTCATGAGAGCCCCCCAACTCACTTCCGGTTTTTCGAAAACTTCGAAGCAAACAAAATTGGACATTGACATCCTTTTTTGTCGAGATCTATCCTTGGAAGAAGTGAGGTGTTCCATGAAACGTGTTTTGCTTACCGCTGTTGCCCTGCTTGCTGTGAGTTCCTGGTCGACGATGGCCTTCGGTCAACTGGAATTCGAACGGGCGCCGATCCGTTATTCCGAGACCGAGCCGAATGACGCCGTCGCGAAGTTGATGCGTCAGGTCGAGTCCGGCGAAGTGTCGCTGAACTACGATCTCCGACATGGCTACCTCGCCGACCTGCTTCGGGAACTCAATGTTCCCATCTCGTCGCAGACCCTGGTGTTCTCCAAAACCAGTTTGCAGATTCGGCGAATCAGCCCCGCGAAGCCGCGTGCGTTGTACTTCAACGACGATATCTATGTCGGCTGGGTTCAGGACGGGGACGTGATTGAACTCTCGGCAGTGGATCCTGTGTTAGGACCGGTGTTTTATACCTTGTCTCAGAAGGACCGGGGCCGCGCTTCGCTGGCTCGGGACCAAGGGCACTGTTTGACCTGCCATGCCTCCTCACGGACTCAGGGGGTTCCGGGATTTGTGATGCGGTCCGTCTTTCCGGATCGGAGCGGACAACCGCACTATGGTTCCGGGACGTACACCTTGGATCAGACGACACCGTTCGAGCGACGTTGGGGGGGGTGGTACGTCACCGGTTCTCATGGCGACATGCGGCATCTGGGAAATGCTGTCTCCGCCGAGGAAATGCTCAGCAAGGAGGAGATCGAAGCGGGAGCGAATGTCTGTGATCTCTCGCCACTCTTCGACGTCACTCCCTACTTGACGGACACCAGCGACGTGGTCGCGCTGATGGTATTGGAGCATCAAACTCAAATGCACAATTTCCTAACGCTTGCCAATTTCGAGAGCCGGATCGCCCTGGACTACAACACGGTCATGGCCAAAGCGCTCGACCGGCCCGAGGACGAACTGAGTGAATCGACCCAGCGACGGATCGCGTCCGTTGGAGAAAAGCTGATCAAGCACCTGTTGTTCGTGGACGAGTTTTCTCTGACGTCTCCCGTGAAAGGGAACTCCACATTCGCAGAAGACTTTCAAGCCTTGGGGTCACGCGACAGCCAAGGACGTTCGCTGCGTGATCTCGATCTTCAGACACGTCTGTTCAAATATCCGTGTAGCTTTTTGATTTTGAATGAGTCGTTCAAGCAGTTGCCCAAGCCAGTGCTGACGTATGTGATGACGCGACTCACGGGGATCCTCCAAGGGACCGACGAATCGGGCGAGTTCGACCACCTGACGCCCGCCGATCGCATGGCGATTCGAGAGATCCTGCAACAGGAGATCCCGGAACTGATGGACACGAAGACAGTCACGGTGAACTCAGACGTTGATTGAGAACGGCGATTCTCGTGAGAACATCAACGGCGCCCGGAGGGCGGCGGCTAAACAGGGGGGGCATATTCGTGATACGACTTCTCTTCGACGAGTGCCGAGCCGAGTAGCAGATTGATCTCCCGTTTGACGGCAGCGCGGCGGTCATTGGTGCGGTAGACTGATCGAGCCAACTGAATGAACTTATCCCCGAAGTCCTGTTCGCGTTCGCAGTCGCGGATGTTGTCCTCAATCTCCCAGAGGTCTTCATTAATCTGCCGAAGCGAGGACTTCAGTTCAGATAACTGGGCCGACTTACGGAGTAGGTTGTCTTCCTGTTCCCGTAGGACTTGGAGTTCATGCCGCACATTGGCGAGCTTCGACGGATCGTCAATCCGCTCCGACTTGATCTCCAGAATCGTAATCTTGTCGATCAATTCCCCTGGTGCGACTTCCACCAGGACCGGCGGCGCGGCTGTTCGGTGCGTTCGTGAAGGCAACAACTTGTTGGGATCGACTTTCGATCTGCCGTCTTCCAGAACACGGTCGCGAAGCACGTTCGCCATCCGCTGAAACACTCCCGCCCAATCGTCGAGTTGCGGCTGACGGAAGATTCGCAGCGATGGATACCAGGGCGAGTCCTCCCGATCCAACATCCATCGCCAGTCGCCGCAACTGGATAATGCCAGCCAGGCGGGCCGGCCCATCGCTCCCGCGAGGTGCGTGACGGCCGTGTCCGCTGAAATGACGAGGTCCAGATGCTGCATCACCGCCGCAGTGTCCATGAATGCTCCCCCGGACGAATCGAGGCCATCGAGGAGATGCAGTTGATGCAACTCCTGAAACGCGGCAATCTGCTCCGTTCCTTCACGGACCTGCAGACTGATCAGCGAGACCCCGGGGACATTCGCGAGGGGAGCCAGTTCTTTGAGCGGATACGAACGGGTCCGATCAGACGCATACGTCGGGCTCCCTTGCCAGCATACACCAATCTTGAAACCGGGGATCGCTTCCACCCGTGACTTCCAATCCTCCACACGCTGAGGCTCCGGAAAGACATAGGGCACCTCCGCGATGCAGGTACTTTCATCGATTCCCAGCAGCCCGGGAACACTGAGCAGCGGAGTGTAGAAGTCAAAGTTGATCGGGGCCGGTTCATCGATGGGGAACCAGTCATCGATTCCTTCGCAGCGGGTCAGAAGTTTCTGAAGCGGCTTCTGGCAGGCGAAAACGATGTCCGCTCCCATTTCTTTGATTCGCGGGAGAAATCGAATGAATTGCAGGACATCCCCCATCCCTTGTTCCGTGTGGATCATCAGCCGTTTCCCGGCGATGGGGGAGCCATCCCATTGCGGACGGGGAATCACCGGACGCGGCGTCTGGCCTGTCTTGAATCGCCATTCGTAGTCGATCCAGCCTTCGTGAAACTTGCCTTCGGTGAGCCAGAGGAGCGCGCGATTGAACCTCGCGTGGGGGTTGTCGGGTTGAATCCGCAGCGTCGCCTCGTACTGCCCCAAGCACTCCTGGTGCTTTCCCAGACGGTTGTAACAGATGGAAAGGTAGTTGTGAGACAGAATCAGATCGGGCTTGATTTTGAGCGCTTCCTGAAAGGCGGAGATGGACCGGTCGTGCTCGTAGCGACGACAGCACACCAGACCGATGGACTGCCACGCCAATGCGGTTTGTGGTTGGTCG
>JAGQQQ010000238.1 GCA_020426125.1 Planctomycetaceae bacterium | reverse complement strand
CTGAGCGAGGGTGCCGAAGCAGACGGCCGACGCGGACTCCATTGCCTGGACAAGGGTGTCGTCCGTCTCCAGAAAGTCCCACGCCACACCTTCGTGGATTATATAATCGGGATGCCCAGCGTCATCGAGAGTTACGGAGACCCAGCCGGTTTTGTGATCGGGATCGCGCTGGATCGTCGCCGTTTCCAGGCCTTTGCCCCGGAGAAACGTAACGAGTTGGTCGCCATCGTCATCCTGGCCCACGCGGCTGACAACCATTCCGCGACAACCGAGTTGCTGTGCGTGATAAGCAAAATTCGCGGGAGCGCCGCCCGGGCGTTTCTCGTCGGGGAACACATCCCAGAGCACTTCTCCAAGGCCAATCACAATCGGAGCGGGAGATTTGGCGGATGTCAGGGAGTCAGACACAGGTCCATCCGAAGTTGAGGGAACAGGCACGCGGTTCTCTCAACCCTAACAAAGCCGCGACGGAGATAGAAGGATTTGGTTTCGCCAAGCCTCCATTCTCCCGCTCAGGACTGCGGCCCTCGCTGCTGCAAATGGGACCGAAGTCTTGCCAAAAGTCCTTCAATCAAGGCTTGCCGAGATCGCCACTCGGATCGCCAGCGATCGAATTCCGCGATGCTTGCATCGAGATCGTCGCGCTGGTTTTGAAAGGTTTGGGCCATCCTTGCCGTTTCCGTCACTCCGTCGTTCAGGGGGATCAGTCGAAAAATCATGGCCATCAATCCAAATTCCAGGTGTGGAGTTTGTGTCGACGGCGGTGTTAGGGGTCAATGAGTAAACCGGGTTGATTTCGTAAAGTTTACCGTCGCGAAATTTTCCGCGGACTCTCCATTTCATTCAATCGATACAGCTTGACTGGTCGCAGCATGGAGGAACCGAGTCGAGGGTTCTGCAAAAACGTTCAGGTCGCAAAGTTCAGAATGAATGAAACGATCATCGCTTTTGCTCGGGAAGTTCGAGCGTCACGAGCGTCTTGACAACTTGGCTAGATTGAGCCGACGGGCAACTTGCACAGCCACTGCCGCAACCACCCTGTGAGGAGGGCCAAAGCGACCTGACCAGATAGGCGGCACAGAGAACGACAATGATGAGGGCAATCACGGTTTGCATAGAGAAATTCTATCCGTGAGTCCGTCGCAAGGGGAGCGGGAAACGGCGCCGTTCCCAAATCACGTCATCAGACGGGTGCCGACTTGATAGACGACCAATGCTCCCAGATACGCGAGCAGCGTCATGTAAACAAAGGTGAAAATCGGCCAACGCCAACTGTTGGTTTCGCGTCGGATGACCATCAGCGTGGCCCCACATTGGGCACACAGGGCGAAGAACACCATGATCGATAGGGCGACGGGAATCGTGAACAGCGGAGTGCCATCGGGCCAGGTCGCTGTTCGGAGTGTCTGCATCAGGCTGGCATCTTCCTCGTCGACGTCCCCTCCGAGGCTGAAAATGGTTCCCATCGTCGCGATGATCACTTCCCGGGCGGGAAAAGAGGCGATCGCTCCGACGCCGATTCGCCAATCCCATCCCAACGGTTTCACGGCTGGTTCGACAACCATGCCCGCTCGTCCCAGGAAGCTTTCCCGAATCGCATTGGCACTCAGAATTCGCGCCTCGGCCTCAAGTTCTTCAAGTCGCTCGGAGGTTTCCTCCTCCGCGAGCGTGGCTTCAACCTGTTCCTGCTCGGCTTGGTTGGCATGCAATCGGGTGTGGTCCGCCGGGAAATACCCGGCCGCCCAAATGAGGACGGTGACACAAAAGATCAGAGTTCCCGCCCGGACGAGGAACGCCTTCGCCTGGTCGTAGACCCGTTGAAAGACAATGCGGACGGACGGCCATTTATAGGGGGGCAACTCCATGACAAATGGCGGCGTCTCCCCCGGAAACAACGTCTTCTTCAGCAGCCATGCGACGGGGATCGCGACCAATGCTCCCATCGCCTGCATTCCGAACAGGACCATCCCCTGCAACCCGATCCATCCCCCCAGCCAAGTTGTTCCGGGAATGAACGCCGCGACCATCAGCAGGTACACGGGTAACCGCGCCGAACAACTCATCAACGGAGCGATTAGCATCGTGACCATCCGGTCGCGACGATTCTCGATCACTCGCGTGGCCATCACGCCGGGGATCGCGCAGGCGAACGACGACATCAACGGCAGAAAGGACTTCCCACTGAGCCCAATCCGAGTCATCAGTTTATCCATTAAGAACGCGGCGCGGGCCATGTAGCCGCAGTCTTCCATAATCGCGATGAACAGAAACAACAGCACGATTTGAGGGAGGAAGATCACGACCGAGCCGACTCCGGCAATGATGCCGTCGACAACGAGACTGCGGAGCGTTCCCGGAGCGATGACGGCTTGAACGGCATCTGTGATCAACTGCTGGAGCCACTCGACCATTTCCATAAATGGCCCAGCCCAAGTGTAGATCGCCTGGAACACGACAAACATGAGCAGAGCGAAGAACAGGAGTCCCCAAACGCGATGGGTCAGGATGCGGTCGATGCGATCGCTCCCCGTCTGTTGTTCTTCGGGGGATGTGCGTTCGATGACGCCATCGAGCAGCGTGCGAATCCAGTCGTATCGAGCCTTGGTTTCGACCAACGGGATACGGCATCCCTCGCTCGCCAATCGGGCGCGGGCCTCTTTGAGGTAATGGCTCAGATCGTCGTTGGCCTTCAGCGAAACACGGTGTTCCGTTTCTCCGTGAACATCGAGGAGCATCCGTTCCCGGAGGTAAAACGGGACTTCTCCCAGACCCTGCTCCGTCAGCCATTCCCCCAAGGAGTCCGCTTCTCGATAGAAGCTCTCGGGGAACAGTTTCACAGGAGTGAATGCCTCGGCCCCGGTCGCGGCGATGATCGCCGTGCGGACATCCTCGATGCCGACTCGCTTTGCCGCTGACGTTGTCACAATGACCGCCTGAGTCCGCTCGCGAAGTTGGTCGAGATCAATCTGAATCCCGCGAGACTGGGCGATATCCCACATATTCAGGACCAGTACGACCGGAATGCGAAGATCGCGAATCTGGCTGAACAAATAGAGGTTTCGCTCCAGGTTGGACGCATCGACAATACAGACAACCGCATCGGGCTTGCCGATCTCCTGTTGCCGACCCAACAGCACGTCGACGGAGACCATTTCATCGGCCGACCGGGGGGCGAGACTGTACGTCCCGGGAAGGTCGACCAGCAGGACGTCGCGACCATCGTGTTGGAACTTTCCTGTTTTCTTTTCGACGGTGACCCCCGGAAAGTTTCCGATCCGGGCCTTTCCTCCCGTCAGTGCGTTGAAGAGGGTGCTCTTGCCTGTGTTGGGATTACCGATCAAAGCGACCGTCAGCGGACGCGTCGCCGTCGAAGTGGGGTCCGTGACAGACATGGGAGTGGTTCAAGCAGGGAGGGAACAGCGGAGGGTTGAAGGGAGAAGTTGCGAGGCTGGGCAAACTTTCTTGACCGATTCAATCGGAAACAGGCTCAACGAGGATACGCTGGGCTTCTGTGCTACGTAGGGAGATCCGATACCCGCGGACGGCAAACTCAATGGGATCCCCCAACGGGGCGAACCCGACGACGGAGACCACTTCGCCATCTGTC
>JAGQQQ010000237.1 GCA_020426125.1 Planctomycetaceae bacterium | reverse complement strand
GTGAGTTGCGAATTTCTCACTTTTTACCCCACACCTTGCTGGTGTCGGGGTTTAGTCGCGTTGTGCAATGCGGACCACCACTGGTCTCGTTTGCAGATACACGGACATCGCATGAAGGTTCATGTTTCCAAACCGCTCTTTGCTTGGGAGTGCCTTCAGGACTCGCCGTCGCTGAAGACGATTCGGTTGTTCCTGGAGTCCATTCCGGATGCGGCCCTCTTGCAAAGCTTGCGCGACGCTCGCTCGTGGAACAGGCCGCATCGAAACTCTGGCTTATGATAAAGCCGCCGATGATGGCAAAGTCCATGCACTGCTCAATGAACATGGCATTACGCCTGTCATCGAGTTGCGTTCCCAATGGCACAACCAGCGCGAGAAGCTCGTTCCCGGTCAGGAACGGCCCGGCAATATTGTCGATACCGAAGTGGGCACTGTGTTGTGCATCAACACCAGAGGCCGTCCTGGTCAGCCACTCGATCCGGGCCACAACGCTACGGCCTCGCTTCACCCTGCGCGACTCGCCATCCCGGCTGATCACATCCCGGCACGGACGGTCTCCCCCGGAGCCCCCAAGTCACCCCGAGCTTCAACCAACTCCACAAATCCCTGGCCAAACCAACCAACAGCTCCAACAACGCAACCGGCTCATTGAGGAATATTTGGCTCACTTGGCATTGAATCCTGGGTTTCCCGGGAACTTCCCGTGGTTCTAGTCCCAGTCCGGCAGGCCTTCTCCATCTGGTCTCATAGCGGAACGTGGTTTTGGCCGACTCACGCTTTCCCGGACCTCTTCTCCCAACTGGGACCGTTCGCGGAGTTCTCGAACTCCCATTGACAGTTCCACAATTGGAGATTTCCGTGGGAAGACCACGATTGCCGCAGGACCTTCCCTAATCCGTTGCCGAATGGATCACGCTCAAATTGGAGATCAGGTAAACGGGCTTTCCCGCAGAATCTTTGACGACCGGATCGAGTTCTCCCTGAATCTCGATGGTGGTTCCGTCTGTCAAATTCTCAAGTGAGGGACTTGGTGCCAGTGTGACGCATCCTGCGAATTCGTCACTCCCATCTGGTGATTCTTTGAAAACGAGAGACCAATTTCTGTCGCTTGGGTGTCGCGTCACCACTCCGCGTAGCCATTTGTAGTTGGGATCATGTCCAAATGCGGTCAGCTCGGCGACTGGCTTCTGCACGCTGAAGTTGACAGGTTCGGCAAACTCCGGAGGATCAGCCGGGAGTTCCTCTTGAGGAGGAGCGGTTGGGAGAGCGAATGGATCATTCTCGATGACCGGCGGTGGGGAAATGTTTGGCGGAGAACTGGGAGCTGAAGCTGGTTCGGGGTCAGCGAACACGGCGGTTGCTTGAGAAGCGCTCGACTCGGGGGCCTGAATCGGCATCGCGAATTGATCATCCGCAGATAGGGATGGAATTGATTCCTGTGGTGTGGCGGCCCTCGTCACAGGAACCGGATTATAGTCCGCCGCCCCACCAAAGGGATTGGAGGCCGTTTGCGACACGGGAGCTGACTGTGTGGGCAGTTGCACCTCGCGGAGCCCGTTCGCGGGGGGATTCAGAGGAGCCGGTTCCTGAAAATGATTGGTCGGCTGGATTCCCGTTGCGGAGTTGACGCCTTGAATACTGGTGGAGTTGAAGTAGGGGTCGGGGACGTCGACATTCTGTCCGCTGTCCGACGAGTTGAACGGAGGAGCATCCGAATTCTCCGGAATTGGCTGCAAACCGCCCGACGGATTCGAATACGTATTCGGAACGGTTCCCGGTTGAATCGTCGTCCCGCTGGGGACATAGGGCTGCCCAGGGGTTAAAGTCTGAATCGGTTGCTGATATTGATAGCCCGGTTGGATTGTCTGCGGGTAACTGGGATAAGTGGGGTATTGCTGATAGCCGTAACCGTTTCCATACCCTCCGTAGGGAGAGGTCATCTGATGACACCCCAACAAAGAGATCAGCGGAATCAGGAGCAGGCTCTTCACACAGAGGGGGCAAGTCAGCCGAGTGGAGCGGACTTTCCTTGCGGAAGCGGAGACCGATTGCTTCATGACGGACCTCGGTCTGTCGGGGGCATTCGCGGGGAGGCGGGATGCCAAAGGAGAGGGGAACGGGAAGGGACACCTCCGGCGGATTTGGCCTCATCCACCAATCAAGTGCTTCCTGCACTCTCTTTTGGCGCGATGTCTTCGGCTGAACCTGCCGGTCGTGGAGGTCGGGAGTATAAGGATCGCCGCGAACGTGTCTAGACCGGTTTCCTAGGTAAACAAGCGGCATAACGTGCTTTTCTAGGAAAAACTCATAGGAATTCGCTGGTTTCTGAGAGCCGCCGCCGCTTGACTCAGGAAGAGCCGTTTGCGAGAACCCGCGCCCCTTCCATTTTCCAACTAAGGGTGTTGATCAGATCTGATCAAGCACACCGCGTTGATACCTGCCGGATTGCCACACTCAAGTTCGACAAGCTTCCGTTCCTGGATGATGGGGGCTTGCTTGACTCGACCTGTCATTCTCAGGTTCCTCAAGATGACTTGAGTTTCTATCCCCAGAAATGGACTTCCATTGACCTGTCCAGTTTCATTTGGCTCGGACAAGGGACAAAATTCATGCCTCGGACTTCCCGCTCACTCCTGTTCGCCGCCGCCCTTGGAGTCATGACGGCCGGATGCACCAATCTCATGGCCCGCCGGGCGATTGAGCGTTTCTCTGAAGGCCTTCAAGCCCAGAATTTGGAGCAACTCAAAGAATCCAGTTCCAAAGAATTTGAGCAATACGCGCTGCGTCAGCCTGAGGCCATTGGCGACTTGAAGTTGCTCAAAGTTCCCACCGGAGAAGTCGAAATCGTTTCCGTTGAGAAAATCAGCGAAGGGGAAAAGAAAGCACTTGTCAAAATTGGCAAAAAGGACAAAGCGAAGGAACTGGAATACCGACTCACGCTCAACGACACGACCGGTCGTTGGGTTGTTGATGACGTCATCATGAAGCAAGATTCGGGAATCGGGATGGTCGAACGGTCCGTCACTGAGCAGATGAATCTGCTGCTCAGTTGTCGCGAGTTTCTGGACGCTTGGAAGGGCGGTTCAAGGAACGAGAAACTGGCCTACTGTGCCCCGGAACTCAAATCAGAACTCGAAAAACTCCCCCCCACATGGCTCCACAAACTCGCTGAACAAGTGATCGGCGGCGGACGCAACCGGACGTATCGCCCCGATGCTCGGATGAACAATGACAAGGCGGTGGTTGTGGTCCCCCATCCCGATGGCGATTTATTTCTCGAATGCCGACAGTCGGGAGATCAATGGCAGATTACCGACTTGGCCGTCGAACCGACTTCGGAAGACTCGACGGGTATCCGATCCGCGAGAAAGATGGCTAGCGCATTGAATCGATCTGCCGAGTTCCTGACCGCTTACGCTGCGGAGAATCTGGAGTCCCTGAAAAACACGGCGTCTCCCGATTTCTTTGAAAAGTGCCTCTCAGGCGCCGACTTGTCCGAAGTGGAACTTCCCGTTCCCACGTTGCTCTCGGAAAAGTACGAGGCCCGGCAATTTCCCGATCGTGTCGAATTATTGTTACACGGTCCCCAAACAACATACATGCTAACACTTAAACAGATCGAACGGGATCTCGAAGATGGCACGAAGGGAGCCGCCGTCACGAGAATTGACGATGTGACGCTCTTCGAGAACGATGGAAAAGAGGTCAAACGTCTCTCTGCGTTGTTTCTGACTCAATCCGTGGTGAGTCTGTACCTGGATGCCTTGCGAGGCCGCGATATCACCGAACTCAAGCAACTCTCCTCGCCCGATTTCAACGAACGGGTTTGGGACCGGCCCGAGGCAACGCATTTCGCGATCATGCCGGACCCGCAAATCGAGGACGCAGCTCCCGAGGTCATTTCCACTGTTTTTCGTGGCGATGTTTCTGAAGTGACGCTCGCTGTGGGAGATCTGCCGATGACGATCGTCCTCACCGCCTCCCGGGGTTGGATGGTCGTCGATGACGTCATCATGCCGGCCGTTGGTCGACCGACTTCGCTGAAGCAGAATCTCGAAGTGATGCTGAGCTTGCACTCCTTCGCCATGGCTTGCGGCAAAGGGGATCTTGCGGAACTCATCCGGTACTCCGGCGATGGCCTCGACCGGATTGTCTGGCGGCAATTGGATGAAACCCCAGGACTCACCAGTCAGATCGTCCGGCCTTTGCTCAGCGAAGTGCTAACGGTGGAGATCAGTGATCCCTGGATCAAAGTTATCACCAGCGATGGGATCACCGCCGCCGAGACTCATTTGATGCGGGAAGGAAGTCAGATTGTCGTGCACGATGTGGTGTTGATTTCCGAAGCATCACCGGAACACCGCGTCGAACTGATGGGAACTCTTCGTGAGATGATCGCCATCGGAGAAATTGGTCCCCTCGCGAAACGCCGCCGCGACATCCAGCAGGCTCGCGGTGAGATTGTCGAAGACGCCCCCGTTATCCAGCACGCTGACTTCACGCCAATCGAGCGTTCGTTGTACACCGAGTAATGTGACAAACGCGGCACATCACTGCAGCAGAGCACTTCACTCAAAGCGTTCCCATCTGTCGTTGAGGATCGATGGTCCGGAAAAAATCTCCCCGGCCGGAGAAGCTCTGTGTTGTGTACGGCCGGCCGTTCCAGTGGAGAAAGAAGCGGGAAAAGGTCTGGGACGAGGTCAAATATCGCAACGAGCGGTGTCGAAGAGAGCGCAACAAGAGGCCGAAAACAGAATGAATTGACCAAGACTGTCCATGGTTTCCACTCCCGAGAGACCGGTCAATGCTCGTGATTCTTCCCC
>JAGQQQ010000236.1 GCA_020426125.1 Planctomycetaceae bacterium | reverse complement strand
GCCGTGGACGGGAGTCCACGGTCAGACCAACATCGAAAACGTGAGGCCTGGAGGGCCGGCACAACCAATGTTTGACGGAGGTTCTGCCGACCCTTCGGGCCTGTGACGGAGATTCGGTGGCCGATCCGGAGCCTGCCGGCTCCGGCTGACGTTCTGCCAGGCCTCCGGCCCTGAGTGGAGTTTGGGACGTCTGAGAAAGTTCCAATGATTCCAGTTCGTTCTTCCATGGAGTGAAAGTCGGCGAAACTGAGTAAGAGATCACAGCCGATGCCCCATCATCTCGGTGTCGATCCCGATTTTTCGGGCCAACCTGATTGACGGACCGGCGCCCGTTCGGTTTCAATTCTCGGGATTGTGTGTGCGTGTGGATTGTCGGTGAATGGCATGACAGGTTGTGTTGCCATCCGACATCTCCCATTGACAAGGAATGCGGACACGGATCAAACGGATGCGACGGAGGAACACGGAATTATTCCACAGAATTCTGGGGGGGGATCAATCACCCGTTCTTTTTGGCTCTCACACGAACTCGCGATTCAGTCGGTCGCGATCGAAAATCAAGAAGACACTGGATGATATCTGCGAGAATCCGTTTCATCCGCGAATATCCGTGTCCGCTTTCTCCGAATTGTCAAATCCACTTCTCGAACCAAGTGGCTTTTTGACCGACTTTTGGCATGCACACACCTCGGGATTGTCACAATGGACTGAAAGCACGCAAAGTGAACGGATTTGACCTTTCTCACTATCTGAACTCCCGACGGGACTGGGTGGAAACCCAACTCGCGGAAGACTCAGCGCTTTCGTCCGAGTGCCCCAGTCGGCTCAGCGAGTCGATTCGCTACAGCCTCCTTGCTCCCGGAAAGCGGATCCGCCCCTGTCTGTGCATCATGGCCTGCGAAGCCTGCGGCGAAGAGGGTCGTAAAGCACTCCCCGCCGCTTCCGCCCTGGAAATGGTGCACTGCTATTCCTTAATCCATGATGATCTGCCGGCGATGGACGACGACGACCTCCGTCGCGGTCGCCCAACAAACCATGTCCAGTTTGGAGAGGCGACGGCCATTCTCGCCGGGGATGGACTGCTCACGCTCGCCTTCCAGGTCCTCTCCCAGAAGCTTTCCCCCACCGAAACCGCTCTCGCGTGCGTGGTGGATCTCGCCAGCGCTGCTGGGGCCGAAGGGATGGTCGGCGGTCAACAGGCCGATCTGGAAGCCGAAACGGCCATCGATTTGACCCTGCCCGAACTCGAAGCGATCCATCGCCGCAAAACGGGGCGATTGCTGGCGGCGGCGCTCACCATGGGAGGTCGTATCGGCGGCGCGGACTCCGACACCCTGGAAAAACTCAAGATTTACGGCCAATCGGTTGGACTCGCGTTCCAAATTGCGGATGATCTATTAGACGTTCTGGGAACTTCCGAAAAAATGGGGAAGCAAACCCAGAAAGACTCGGACCACGGAAAACTGACCTATCCCTCACTCCTCGGCGTCGAAACCAGTCGCCAGCGGGCGAAGGATCTGGTGAATCAGGCCTGCGATGCGGTCTCGCCATTTGAAGAACGGGGGGTTCCCCTCATCGCACTGGCCCAATACATCATCGAACGGGATCACTAATGGAATATCAGCTCCTGCCCATGATCGGCTCCCCCCAGGAACTCAACAGCCTGTCAAACGAGCAACTCGTCCAACTCGCGGCGGAAATTCGCGAATCGCTGTGCGAGATCGTGTCCGACCGCCCTGCCCACTTCGCGAGTAATCTTGGGGTCGTCGAACTCTGCCTGGCGCTGCACCTTGTCTTCGACTTCTCGAAAGACCGCCTGATCTGGGACACGGGACACCAAATCTATCCCCACAAACTGATCACCGGACGTTTCCCGGCCTTCAACACGATTCGCCGTCGCGGCGGACTGATGGGCTACCCCAACCCGGAAGAAAGCGAATACGACCTGTTCATGACCGGACACGCCGGTTCCAGCGTGTCCACTTCGCTCGGCCTCAAAGCCGGGGACGATCTCGTCCGCCCCGACGAAAACCGCAAGTCGGTCGCGGTCATCGGCGACGGAGCCCTCCCCTCCGGAATTGTGTTCGAAGCGTTCAATAACGCCGTGGGACTGAAGAAGGACCTGCTCGTCGTCCTCAATGACAACAAGATGGGCATTTGCCCTCGCGTCGGGGGCGTCGCCGAATATCTCGACAAGGCTCGCGCCGCCAAGTTCTACAACGGCCTCAAACGGGACGTCTCCTGGCTCCTGAACAAGGTTCCCGTCGTTGGCGAACCGGCCGCTGAAAGAATCGGCAGCTTCAAAGATGCCCTCAAGAGCTTCCTCCATGGCGGCATGCTCTTCGAAGAAATGGGGTTCCGATATGTCGGCCCCGTCGACGGTCACGACATCAACGCACTCCGTCGCTACCTCGAACTCGTCAAAGAGATCAAAGGCCCGGTGCTGTTGCATGTCTTCACCGAAAAGGGACACGGCTTCAGCCCCGCCGCGGAGAATCCCGTCAAGTTTCATACGCCCTCTCCCTTCTGCCGGGACTCCGACGACGGCACCCCCGTCTTCACGAAGAAAGATTCGAAACCCGCTTACACGAACGTCGTCAGCGATGAGATTCATTCTCTCATGCAGAAGGACCGCCGCGTCTGTGTGATGACCGCCGCGATGTGCGAAGGCAACAATCTCGGCCAGATTCGCAAAGACTTCCCCGACCGATTCTTCGACGTCGGCATCTGCGAGTCCCACGCGGTCGCCTTTGCTGCTGGGATGGCCAAGGTCGGGATGCGTCCTATCGTCGACATCTACAGCACCTTCCTGCAACGGAGCTTCGACCAGATCTTCCAGGAAGTCGCCCTGCAGAACCTGCCCGTCCTGTTCTGCATGGACCGCGCCGGGATTTGTGGTCCAGACGGTCCCACGCATCACGGCCTGTTCGACAACTCGTATATGCGTGTCTTCCCGAACATCGCGATCATGGCACCCGGTGACCAGCACGATGTCGCCCCGATGCTCAAACTGGCGATGGAACACGATGGCCCGACCTCCATTCGCTACCCCAAAGCGAACGCGGAGTTGATCGACCGCACGGTCGCCCCCATCGAACTTGGAAAGTCGGAAGTCTATCGCTGGGGCGAGGACGGCACGTTCGTGGCCTTCGGTTCGCTGTTCTCCACCTGCGTCCTCGCCGCCGAACGCCTCGCGAAGGACGGCCTCGACATCGGCGTGATCAATGCCCGGTTCCTCCGTCCGCTGGATACGGACGTCATCTTCAAAGCCCTCCAGGAAACTGGTTTCGTGGTGACCATCGAAGAGAACACGCTGAACGGTGGCTTCGGCAGCGCCGTCCTCGAGGCGGCGAACGACGCTGGCATCCCAACCCAGCACTTGAAACGACTCGGGATCCCCGATCGTTTCATTGAACATGGTGAACGCGGCGAACTCCTCTCCGACCTCGGCCTCGACGTCGCCGGCCTGATGTCCACCGCGCATGACTTGGCCAGCAAGACCACGGTCGACCAACAGGTGGCTTCGTAGGCCTAGCGATGAGAGTGGCGACGGCAAAGGCCGTCGTGACGTCTTCAGCACGGCTGGCACAGCCGTGGCACACACGCCCCCCAATCAACTGGGCCACCGAGTCATTGCGTGCCACGCGGGTGGGATTGCCGTAGGGGTGAAGAATGACGATAGTTATGCCATTCCCACGTCGCGAAGCAGCGTGGGCATGCGGATGAAACGCTCGGCATGCTTGTCCTGCTTCGCGAGACAAGCATGGCACCCGGCGACTCACTACTTGCCGGCCTGCTCGGTGAGTGGATTGATGTGTTTTATGAAATAGAAACGGGGCCTGTTCCGCGGCAATAGGGGCCGCTAGGCAATCGAAACTGCTGAGGGCAAGGCTTCCTTACTAACGACTCGAGGTGTCTTCAAATGAGTCTATATGACGAATATTGCTCCGGACAACATGCGTCCGTAATTCACACATTGGCATTTTGCTGGCCTCTTGCACCTGACGAATCCCAGGTGGTCTCGGCTAGCAACGTAGCCGTAGAGTTTGCACATCGTGCGATGCAGAACCTTCAACTGATTAAGATCGAGCTTGACTCACTGGGATATCGTTTTCTTAACCCAGATGCAGCACTAGTTCCTGCACTTCCATCTGCCCTCGACGATCTCGGTCGTTTTGAAGCCGAGCGTGGCAGCCTGCCTATTATACTAAAGGCCTGGTACACTGTGTTTCATTCGATCGACTTTCGGCAGTCTCCCGAACAGATTATAGGAAAAGACAACAATAGTATCTCACCTGTTGACGGGCTAGGTTTTAACTGTGATTTACTATTTATGCCGTTTCTGAACTGTGTAGACAACTGCCGCTCGTCGTTCCGTCCACACACAAGGGGCGGTAGTTTTCTCCCGACTGGATCATGCGGCAGCAACTACGACCCGAAGGGCATGAACTTTCCGACCAAGCGATTTGACGATGTCTTTTATAATGATGGCAGTGGAGACGTGCTATTCACCAGCGACATGCGATTTGTGATCACGTGTTGCGGCTTCCCTTACTGGTGGTTAGTATCACATGGTGTTTTTGGCGGCGTTCCGTCACTTCATGCCACTCCGGAGTATGCACATTTTCGTGAGTGTTTAATGCCACGGTTGATTCCAATGTAGTAAATGCAGTAACCGTAGGGCCGGTTCGACCGGCCACGGGGCGGGTGGCACGCCCAGTAGCGAAGCGAATGGGCGTGGCGAGCGTTGATAAGATTGCGATTCAAAGGTGGTGGTTCCTTTTTGGCGGAAAGGTCCTTCATGCGAGTTTTTGACAAAGAGTCGGGGAAGTCATATTTCAGCAAGCGCCGCAGGGTGGCCCGCCCGAGCATCGGGTGGGTGCCGGAGGCACAAGAAGGTGCGTTTGCAAGTGTGTTTGGTCAGAGAGGTGGAAGTCCTTTTCAGGCAGACGCTCTCCGGCCTGTATCTGAAAGTAACTGCGTCTTGGTGACAAGGGGTGGGAAGCAACTGGAGGAGAATGATCAGTCCGTAACGTGAGTGAACTCGATTCGGCCGGGTTGTCTGGCGAGCCTGCCTTCTTGTGGTGAAGCCCAAATCGACGTTTGTCGAATGTTCCTGACGCTGAGGGGTAGCGTGTCAAAGCGATCAGGGAAGCAATCAGGTGGTTGGAGACGGAATGATCGGAAGGCTGAACACATGAAGCAAAGAGACCTGTCAGGCGTCAGATGTCAGCCTGGCAGGAGTCAGAGGTTCCATAGTAGTGAGGAAGTCGGGTAACTCCGGTGGAGCGAAGGGAACCAGGAAGATGGAAGGCGGAATGACCACACACTCGGAACCCAGACCAGCGACAGTGCCGACGGCTCAACAAGCTGGAACAGCAAGCAGCATCTGGCTGTGTGCGAAACCGTGTGTCTGGACGGCCCGCATGTTGACGGCTCTCGAACAGGGAGTGGAAGGAGGCAAATGGTTCAGGCTCTTTGACAAGGTCTTTGCGGAGCGAAACCTGCTTGCTGCGTATCAACAAGTTGCCCGAAAGAAGGGTGCTGCGGGAGTCGATCACGTCACCACCGGAGAATTTGGACGAGCGATGCCGGAGAACATCTGGCAACTCTCCGATTCACTCCGGGAAGGAACGTATCGTCCCCAAACCATTCGGCGCGTGCATATCCCCAAGCCTGGAACAAACGAAACCCGACCGCTGGGGATCCCGACGGTTCGTGACCGGATTGTTCAGGCCGCGGTTGTGAACGTGATTGAACCGATCTTCGAACGGGACTTTGCCGAACACAGCTATGGTTTCCGCCGTCGTCGCGGATGCAAAGATGCGTTGCGACGAGTCGATCAGTTGCTCAAGGCCGGCTTCGTCCATGCGGTCGATGCCGATCTGAAGGGTTACTTCGACTCCATTCCGCATGACCGTCTGATGCAACGCTTGCAGGAAAAGATCGCTGATGGTCGTGTGCTGTCACTGATCGAATCCTTCCTGCAAACGGGGATTCTGGAGAATGGGGCCGAATGGACTCCCGAATCGGGAGCGCCACAAGGTGCGGTTCTCAGCCCGTTGTTGAGCAATATCTATCTCGACCCGCTGGACCACCTGATCGCCGAGAACGGCTTCGAGATGGTTCGCTACGCGGATGATTTCGTGATCTTATGCCGGTCCGCTGAAGACTCCGCACGGGCTCTGTCGATCGTGCAGTCCTGGGTCGCCGAAAACGGCCTGAGCCTGCATCCGACCAAGACCCGTCTGGTCGATTCGCGGACGGAAGCGTTCACATTCCTGGGCTACGAGTTTCTCGGGAACGGCCACTGGCCCAGCCGGAAAAGCCTCAAGAAGGTGAAACAGACGCTGAAGCGTAAGACCCGCCGAGTGGATGGCCGCTCACTGAAGTGCATCATCGCGGATGTGAACCA
>JAGQQQ010000235.1 GCA_020426125.1 Planctomycetaceae bacterium | reverse complement strand
TCTATTTGGTCGGGACCATCGTACTTTTGGGCCTATTTTCGATTGGTGTCGCAGTATGGAAGCCCTGGCAAAATACTGCGACTCTTCCAACGGAGCGGCGCGAACTAGCCAACTCCTCTTCCACCGCAGATGTCCCGGGAACTGCTCTTTCCAAAGAGTTGTCGGGACCGGAGTCGAAATCTCCATTGATCGGGAAATGGCGTCTCTACAGCGGATTTCTTCCGCGCGGAGGAGAAGCCGAAATTGAGTTCTCACCCGATGGGACGGTGCGGATTGGCCAAGATGGAAACGAGATCGAGGGAACTTCAGATGCGTCCTCAATCCAACTTCGATTTGCGTCATTGCCCGAAATGGAGAATGTTACCGTGACGCCGGCCAGGCAAACGGTGGATGTTTTTGTGGAACCTGCTGGGGACAACAATTTTATCCAGCCTCCCTACACGGTATTCAGCTTTCGACCACACGAGCGTTGGACGCTCTCGATTTTCGATTCTCAACATCTTTACGGACGCCGGGCTCATTCCTCGGCCTGGGATCAACAAGACGCCCCCTCGGGAGCCGTGGCAGAGATTCAAATTGAAGAAATCGCCCTCTTTCACGAATCGAGTGAACCTGGGCCACCGTTTCTCAACTACCCAGGAGAACAACTCATCGGAGTGTGGGAGACAGGGGGACTATCGGCCCAACGAGAATCTGTCCAGTTTGAATTCAATCGATCTGGTGACTTCTTCACAACCATCGATGGACAACGATTCGGTGGCCGCTCAGGCGAGGGGAATGTTCAACAGACCTATCGAGTCACCACATCGGATGATCCTGCAAAATACGGTTGGACAATCTTTTCGCGGAAACCAAATGAACAAGCTGAACGCGTCACTCTCGTCGATGATGTGACTTTCCAGTCGAAGGAGCGCTGGGAAATCGATTTGATGCAGTTAACTGGGGCGAGGAACCCGCCTCAGGTTGCCTTCACTCGGTACGAAATCAATTATGTCTCGAAAGAAATTCCGTATGATGTGAATGTCGTCGTCGATGGCGAGACACGGAAAGAACGTCGAGTCCGCGCCTTCTATCAATACGTTCCTGTGACGAAAACGTTCGCGGCAAGCAAAGTCTTTTACTGAATTTGTCAATCAGCACGTTCGATCCAATCGAAACGAGTCATATTGGAAACACTTTGAATTCGGGGCAATTGGTCTTTTTCTCGTCGTTGCCATTCACTCTTTTTTCGATGTCCGTTCCTTCGCGATCGTTTCCAAAATGGGGGCGACGAGGGCGGTCCAGCCGGTTTGGTGGCTGGCGCCGAGGCCGCGGCCGGTGTCGCCGTGGAAGTATTCGTAGAACAGGATCAGGTCTTTCCAGTTCGGGTCATTGGCGAACCGGGGGCCGCGGGCGTAGCTGGGGCGGTTCCCTTTTTCATCGGCCAAAAAGAGTCGAACCAACCGGCGGCGGATCTCGTTGGCGACTTCATGCAAGTTCATGAGATTGCCTGAACCGGTGGGGCACTCGACTTTGAAGGAGTCTCCATAGAACTGGTGGTACCGTTCGAGGGCTTCCAGGATCAGATAATTCAGGGGAAACCAGATCGGTCCCCGCCAGTTGGAGTTTCCGCCAAACATGTAGCTGTCCGATTCGCCCGCGACGTAACTGACCGTCATCTCTTCATTGCCGATCTGACAGACGAACGGGTTCTCTTCGTGATACTTCGACAGAGAGCGAATTCCATAGTCGGAGAGAAATTCCTTCTCATCGAGCATGTAGGCCAGCATCCGTTCCAAACGTTGACGGGTGGGCAAGGCCAGGAGCCAGAGGCCTTCGGCGTTGGGGTTCTCCTCGCATTTGTCGAGGAAGGTCATAAAGTTCGACAAGTTTTTGCGATGGCGGAGCATCCAGGCGACGCGCTTACGGAACTCCGGCAGTTGTTCGATCACCCGTTCATAAAGCACATCGACTGTGAGTAACGGAATTAATCCGACAATGGACCGAATTTTCAAGGGAATGCTGCCCCCTTTGACATGCAGGTGGTCGTAATAAAACCCGTCTTCATCGTCCCAGAGGCCGCTGCCGTCGAGGGTGTTCATCGCCTCGGATATTAGGACGTAATGGGCAAAGAACTTATAGGCTGTGTCGGCGTAAGCGGGATTTCCGTCAGCCAATTCAAAGGCGATCGAGAGCATGCTCGAACAGTAGTAAGCCATCCAGGCGGTGCCGTCGGCTTGTTCGAGATGGCCTCCATTGGGAAGGGGTTTGGAACGGTCGAACACCCCAATGTTGTCGAGTCCGAGAAATCCGCCAGCGAAGATATTACGGCCGCGAACGTCTTTGCGGTTCACCCACCACGTGAAATTCAGGAGGAGCTTCTGGAAGACACGTGAAAGGAAGTTTCGGTCCCGTTGTCCCGGCGGGCCAGTCCGTTGATAGACTCGCCAGCAGGCCCAGGCATGCACCGGGGGATTGACATCGCTGAAGTTCCATTCATAGGCCGGGATCTGGCCATTGGGGTGCATGTACCATTCGCG
>JAGQQQ010000234.1 GCA_020426125.1 Planctomycetaceae bacterium | reverse complement strand
AATTGCCGACGGTTCGCATCACCGAGGTTCGTCGCACCTCAAGGAGTACGGCAATTCCGGGAAAGCGACAGTTGTTTCCAGTTCACTCCTTACGTGTGAACTGGCAATTTCCAGTGCGAAGAGTCATCGAGCTGAGGTCTTTCGAAGGCGAATCATAGTGTGCGGTTTCGTCACATTCTCAGGTTGATTCGACCGGGGAGAGCCCTCGCAAGAAGACAACAATGGTTCCCCAACACGGTCGAATTCCCCAACAAAACTCACTCATGGGTGGCTTTCGGCTCGAGTCAGCGCTGCTCGGCACTTCGCTTGCAGATGAGGGGAAAGTTCAATCAGGAGAAGGGAACAATGTGCCATCGCGAAAACAGTTCTCTACTCTGTCTCAAGTTCCTTTTGGGGCTCTGGGGATGGTGTTTCTTTCCGGCACCGGCCCTCCTGGGACAACAATCCATTCCTCATGCCCGGTCTACCATGGTGGAAGTTTTTGTCGACGGGGAGGACAGGGAACAGGCTTGGGTCGCGCAGGTGGTCGGCGAGTTTGTTTCACGCCACCAGAACATCAACCTGAAAGTTCACGATCTGAGCGGGACGGAGGAACAGGAATTGACGCAGCGACTTCGGAGAATTGCGAAGGCATTCCATGTCGACTCGCCTCGGTTACCGTTTTTCTATAGCTGCAATCACGTGTTCGACGGTGTCACCAATGCCACCGTGATCCAGCGACGGTTGGAGGCGATTTTTCGCATCGACGTCTACGTCCGCCCGGGATGTTCGCATTGCGCCGCTGCGAAAGACTTTCTGGCCACGATTAGGGGGCGTTATCCCAGTTTCCAGATTCGCTATCGCGACATTGTCAACGATGAGTCAGCGCGTGATCGGTTGAACGAATTGATCGCACACTATCAGCAACCGGCGGCGAGCGTGCCAGTCTTCCACCTTTGCAATCAATTGATTGTGGGATTTGACAATCCATTTACGACAGGACAACGACTGACGGATATCCTGACCTATTGGACGTTTCCTCCCAGGAATGTTGGTCTCTCTGGGCCACTTCCTGGACGCGGATTGTCTAGTGCAACAAAGCTGGAGGTTGCCGGGCAACTCGGTGCCACTCCCCGTTTCACGACGGCTCGTCTGATAGCGATGGGGGTTTCCATGGCCCAGGCGGAAGCGGACGACCTTCCCCTGCTGCCTATTCCGGGAGAGTCGCCCCCGCCTCCTCCTTCGCCGACGGAGGACGGATTCGACGAAGGAGTGGCTCTCCCGGTCTCTCCCCTTTCGTCAGGCCATCGCGAATCGATCGATCTGCCGTGGTGGGGGCGTGTTTCCCTGTCCGACTGGGGGATGCCGTTGTTCACCATCTTTGTCGGACTGGTAGACGGTTTTAACCCGTGTGCGATGTGGGTCCTGCTCTTCCTGCTGGCGATTTTGGTCAATCTGCGAGATCGGCTCCGCATTCTCGCCGTGGCCGGGACGTTTGTTTTCATCAGCGGAGCGGCTTATTTTGCGTTTATGGCCGCATGGCTGAATGTCTTTCTGTTCGTGGGCCTCTTTCGACCGATTCAGATCACGTTGGGTCTTTTGGCGATTGCGATGGGCGCGATTCACGTCAAGGATTTCTTCGCATTCAAGCAGGGGATCTCACTCTCCATTCCAGACTCCGCCAAACCGGGAATCTATTCGCGTGTCCACAAGATTGTGACGGCCGAAAGTCTCTGGGGAGCGCTGATCGGAGCGTCCGTGTTGGCGGTCTTCGTGAATGTCATTGAGTTACTCTGCACAGCCGGTCTCCCAGCGCTTTACTCACAGATTCTGACACAGCAAAACTACTCGGCTATCACCAACTATCTGTACCTGCTGCTCTACATCGTTGCCTATATGTTCGATGACAGCCTGATGGTCGCCTTGGTCGTCGTGACGATGGGAAAACACAAAATGCAGGAACGACATGGCCGCTGGTTGAAGCTGGTGAGCGGACTGGCCATCATCACGCTCGGGTTGGTGCTCCTGGTCCGCCCAGAATGGTTGATGTAGTGAATGAGTTTTTTGAGAGGGGAAGGACGCGACAATGCCTCTGGATTCGGCATCCATCATGGAACTGCGAGAGACGCATTACAACGCGACGGTCGTCGAAATCCATCTGATTCACTCGGAGTTGGCCCTCTTCCGCGTCAAACGGGATGCCGGCCCACTCACCTTCTCCCCGGGGCAATACACCGTCTTGGGTCTCGGATATTGGGAGCCCCGTTTGCCGGAGACGCAGCCGGAATCTTTGACGCCCGAACTGGAACACAAGCTGATCAAGCGGGCCTATTCCATCAGTTGTCGGTTGCTGGATTCCCAGGGAACGCTCTCGCCGACAGCCACCGATGAGTTGCTGGAATTCTACATTGCCCTCGTTCGGAGGACGGCCTCCACGCCTCCCGCGCTGACGCCGCGTCTGTTTGCCCTCAAAGAAGGGGATCGGCTCCACGTGGGGGACCATGTGCACGGTCACTATACCGTCGATCCAATCGACTCGGACCAAGACGTTTTCTTCCTCGCGACGGGTACCGGCGAAGCACCTCACAATGCAATGGCGGTCGAACTCCTCGCACGTCGGCACCGGGGACGGATCACAAATGTCACATGTGTGCGTTATCGCCGAGACCTGGGCTACCTGAAAAAACACCGCGCACTCGAAACGCTCTACCCCAATTACCGCTACATCAGTCTCACAACGCGGGAGCCGGAGAATCTCGATCCTCAACACCCTGACTATATGGGCAAGCAGTACCTCCAGGAATTGGTTGAGTCGGGAGAACTGGAACGGGAAGCCGGAGCACAGCTCGATCCCAAATCCGCACAGGTGTACCTCTGTGGCTCACCGGACATGATCGGTGTGCCGATTCGCACACATGATCCAGCCAAACGATATCCCGTCCCGAAAGGGATGGTGGAAGTCCTCGAACAGCGTGGGTTCCGTGTGGATCAGCCGCATCATCCCGGGAACATCCATTTCGAAAAATACTGGTAGCAAACGATTCCACTTGCGGCACTCGCTTTGCATCCCAACGAATTCAAAATCAATCGCCAAGGTGAGCGGGGGGTTAGCCCTTTTACCAATGCCCCGCGCGAAATCCCATGAAAACATCCTTCAAACCACCACTGAGCAGGGAGTCGAGAGTTGGATACCTCCGTTGCGACCATGGACGGCAATGAAGCCGCCGCCAAAATTGCTTATGCTGCCAGTGAGGTCATTGCGATCTACCCCATCACTCCCGCGTCCCC
>JAGQQQ010000233.1 GCA_020426125.1 Planctomycetaceae bacterium | reverse complement strand
GCGGCGACGACGTTATGGACGCAGATCATATTTCCCGCGGCGCCGCCGACTGCCTGTAAGGCGACAATCCAAGTGGGATCGAAACCGATTCGCTCGCCCATTTCGAATTGGAACAAAGAGAACATCATATTCGACATCGTGTTGGAGCCAGCAACGGAGGCTCCCATTCCGCCAATCCAGGGGGCGAACATTGGCCACGCCCGGCCGGTCGCATCGGCCACTGCGCTAGCGAGAACGAATGGCATCTTCTCATAACCTGCCGTGCCGCCGTCGCTATTCAGGAAAACCTGCACCATCGGAACGGTGAAGACGAGCGCGACCGAGGCCGCAAGAACGGTTCGAAAGGATCGAGTCAAGACGTCCTTGGTTTGCGAGATGGACAATCCATGGACGACCGCTGTGATCAGTGAGACAACCACAAAGACCGTTCCTGGAACATACAGCGGGGTCTCTTTGATGCTGATGCTGGAACCGAACAAATGGGAAACCTGAAGAGTGACTTCGGGGGCGACCATCCACGCTTTGAAGGGAAACATCGGCAGTCTCGTGATCACCAGCAATCCGGCGACCAGCAGGTACGGTATCCAGGACGCGATGAAGCCGACGCGGCCTTCGGACGCTTCGATCGACAGATCCAGCCCTTCCCAGTCGTTGTCCCAGTCGGCTCGCGGGGCGAAATCCCAGTGCTTTGCGGGAATGAGGAAGCCGCGCTGAGCGGCCGTGACCACGAGCGATAACCCAATCAATCCGCCGAGGAGTGAAGGGAATTCTGGGCCGAGGTACCGGGCGAATACCAGATAGGGCCCAATCATCGCCAGCGCCGAAAACAGGGCAAACGGCCAAACCTCGATTCCCTGTTTCCACGATTTGTCTTTTCCGAAGTATCGAGTCAAGAAGCAGGAGACGAACAACGGAATCATCATCCCGGCACATGCATGCAAGACGGCCACTTGAAATCCGATCTGCTTCAGACCTTCCGCGTAAGAGCCATTGCCCACTTGTTCCAGGTGAGCAACCGCGGCCGGATCTCCAGATAGGCTGGTATTCACTCCTACGAGAATCGGCGTTCCCACGGCCCCAAACGAAACGGGTGTGCTCTGGATGATCATTCCAACAACAACGGCCGCCATTGCTGGGAAGCCAAGGCCGACTAAGAGGGGAACGGCAACCGCCGCGGGGGTACCGAATCCGGCGGCTCCCTCGATAAACGAACCAAATAGCCAACCGATGATGATGGCCTGAATCCGTCGGTCCGGCGAGATATCGGTAAAGGTCTGGCGAATGCGGTTCAGGGCTCCGCTGGCTCGGAGCACATTCAACAGCAAAATGGCCCCGAAGATGATATAGAGCAGCCGAATCGCGACGATGACTCCGTTGACGGTGGCAGCACCGATCTGCTCGACGGGAACCTTCCAGACGGCGTACGCGAGGATCGCGGCTGAAAAATACGACAATGGCATGACCCGCGCCGCGGCAAACCGGAAGCCGACCATCAGCACTCCAACCACGATGATTGGCAGCAACGCGAGAAACGCCAGAATGGGAGTTGGCACAGACATTCTCCTCATGGAGGCACACGATGAATCTCTCGCATCGTATCGGGCGACACAGGGGCGGGACAGAGTCGTACGAGAGTGGAAGGAAAGCGAAAGTCTGAAATCACTTTGTCTTCATTTCCAAGGTCGGACGTCAGAAGACGGCTTAGGGAGCCCCAGGAGGATCACCAGCATTCGCGGCAGCTCATGGACAAGGCAAAGAGTTGGCGGAGCAGGGCGGTGCCGAGCATTCGACAACACATTCGGGAGACTTTGAAACTCAGGGCCGATGGATCGATCCGGTGGATCTCCAGTCCATTTCCGTCGTCGGTCAGTGCGAAGACTCGCTGGGCCGGACCGAGTCCGAAGGCCTGACACCCGCGACGGAGTCGTTGCGGGATCCCTGTCGGACCGACCCGTTTGACGGAGAATGTTTCCCACCTCAGAATGCGGGAGGACTCACTTCAAAGACGGATGGAAAAGACGAATGAACCCGATTTTTTTGCTGACCCTCGTTTTGATCCCTCTTGCGACCTCGTCCTTGACCGCTGGTGAACCAATGGCTGAGGTCCTGGCAACTCGGGTGATCAGCCCGCAGCCCGAATATTACTGTGGCTGGCCAACCGTCGCTCGAATGAAGAGCGGACGGCTGATCCTCGTCTGGTCAGGTCGTCGACAGGCTCATGTCTGTCCGTTTGGAACCGTGGAATGTATGACGTCGCATGATAACGGAACAACCTGGACCTACCCTCGGACTTTGCTGGACTCAGCGACGGACGATCGTGACGCTGGCGTGTTAGAAACTCCGAAAGGCTCTCTTCTCGTCACGACGTTTACGTCCCTTGCATACGAGCCGATTCTCGCGAAGGCGGAACAAGCAGGCGACTGGGATGAGGAGCGAATGACACGCTGGCAAGGGGCTCGCGACCGACTCACTGCAGACCAGCGACAGGCAGACCTCGGGACTTGGATGTTGCGCTCCACGGATGGAGGCCAGACATGGTCGACACGATTCGACTGTTTGGTGAACAGTCCTCATGGTCCGATTGCGTTGTCCGACGGAACTCTGCTGTATGCGGGAAAACAATTGTGGCTCGAGAATCCCCGAGTCGGTGTCGCCATCTCAAAAGATGATGGTGTTTCCTGGGAATGGCTCGCCGAGATCCCGGCAAGATCGGGTGATGACCCCAACGACTACCACGAACTTCATGCCGTTCAGTGTGATACCGGGAAGATCGTGGTTCACATCCGCAATCACAGTGTCTCGAATTCGAGAGAAACATTGCAGACCGAATCGACCGATGGCGGCCGGACCTGGACGGAGCCCCACCCGATTGGTGTTTGGGGGTTGCCGTCTCATCTGTTGAAACTTCGTGACGGCCGACTGCTGATGAGCTATGGCCATCGCCGTCCCCCGTTCGGGAATCAGGCTCGCATCAGCGAGGATGAGGGGGAAACCTGGTCGCAGCCCATGCGGATTTCAGAGGACGGAACAGGAGGAGACTTGGGTTACCCGAGCACTGTCGAACTCGATGACGGAACCCTTCTCACCGTCTGGTACGAGAAAATGCGACAGTTTCCCCACTCGGTCTTGCGTCAGGCTACCTGGCGACTGAAATAGACTTCTGGAGGCATCGCACGTCGCATCTGGGAATGCGGATTGCCGCGGGCGCTCGCTCTTTGCGTCGAGTCTCCCTGACCCTCACCGGGTGGGAATCTTGGCTTAGCGCCCATGCCGTATTCCATTCGCGGGTGATTCCAGAGCGATTGCGGATTCGAAATTACGGTCTGAAAATCGTCACCCAATTCAGGCACGTATTCGTCGATCGTCCCGGGAGACCGATTTCCAAAGTGAGTCGGCCATCCCGGATGTCGACCTCAACGCGATGTTCGGCGAATCGGCCACGGGGAGTTGCGACATCCCGGACGACCGGAACCCCTTCGACGGTGACGTTCTGGCCAAATTGCTCATGATCGGAATCCCCGATCGCAAACGCGACGAGGTATCGGCCGTTCGGGAGTTGGTATTCCCAGACATCATGTGAACGAGTGAAGAGAAACGTATCCGCCAAGGGGGCCGTTTTCCCTCGCTGTCGGTGGGAATTCTCCAAACTGCGACTCCAGCCGTGTCCCTGGTGCTCGTCAAACACCGCTCCGGTGTCCGCTTGGAAGCCAGGGACTGTTGGGGCACCTTCTCCACAAAAGTTGAACTGAGCAACGAGCGTCTGTCCTTTGGGGAACTCGGACGGCAGTCCATCGGTTGCTGGATCGGGGGGCAGCAGAGGCAAACTTGTGTTCTCCGGATCAAGTGGCAAAGCGTCGTCGACGTCGGCGAAGCCATCTGCATCGGAGTCGGTTGGCGTGCTTCGAACGAAGGGGCGCCACTTCGCGGACCGCGCCACGTCCCAGACTGTCCGGGCAAACTCCCCTCGGGTGACGTCCTGATTCGTTCGAATCGAGATCGTTGACGTGAGTTGGGTCTTGGTCCGTTCCAGGACATGTTGTTGCCACTGCTCCGTGGCGGGATCGTCCGGATGAAAGTCGAATTCATTCGCATGAATCGGGAGACAACCGGTCGACGCGAGCATATTGATGGCTCCAAATGCTGGGTGGTTCGGCTTCAGGTCCCGAAACGGCCAGATCATCGCGGGCGGATGTCCGGTGTCGCAAAGAGCCCGCTGCACCGACATGAGAAGGTCTCGGTCAAAGGGGATTTCGCGAACTTCCCTGCCTTCAAGAATCGCCGTCGCGGCGCAGGCTCCTGATGCCTGGCCGATGGCCATCGAAGCGTCATGAAGGCGAACGGCAGCACTGACAATGCTGCTGTATCCGAGGTTCTTCTGGGCGCCGATCAGGCCATTGAGCTTCTGCGGGACGAGGCTGCGAACGGGAAAAGTGCTTCGGCCACTGTACGGCGGTCCCCAGGTGCGACCTTCTCGAAATCCGCATCGCCACGGTCCCGCGGGTGCGTCCTCAGTGAGGAATTCCCGTTTCGTCGGATGGAAGTCGTACTCAAACTGCCAGACGGCCACGTTGTCGTGGTACATCGCCGTCGCAAAGTTGTTGGAGTCCCCGTCGACGCCCAACGTGTCCTGCTGTCGCATCATGTACATCGCTTTCAGGCGGAGAGATTCCCGGACATAAGGTTTCCAGGGAAGCTGATCGGGCGTGCCAAACTCCTCGGTTAAACGAAATCTTCGGTAACTGTGCGTCTGGTCGGGCATCTCGTCGTGGACTTCCGTTTGTAGATAATGCAGGAACCCTAATGAGTATTTCTTGGCGTCTTCGAAGATGATCTGTCGTTGCTGAGGCGTCAATTGGACAATGTTCTTCCGGGACGCGCCCAACTCGGTCTTTTCCAGGGCTTCGGCGACGGCCGCCGGATAAACATCGAGCGGATAATCGATCGCCGGGAAGCAAAGCAACAGAACATCAGGATGATGGATCTGGGGAAAATGATAGTGGTCGACAACCCGGCGGGTTTCATAAAGCCAAAGGGGATCCTTCGGCCAACGGTGCTCGCGATAGTTGCGGGGGTCGTAGTTCGCCGGGACTGGAATCGGCTCGTGGGTGTCGGTTTCGATGATCAGCATGCTGTATGTGATCGGGTTCATATCGGTGAGGGGATACCCGTCTCGCCGTTCGGGGGCGAGTGGCTCTCCGTATTTCGACTTGAGATCCGGCCCGAACTTATATTCCGCTCCGGATTGCCGGATCACATCGCCCCAGTCGGACGCATCAATGGTGGTCTGCGCCCTGACAAGGAGCGAATCCGTTGACTTGGTATGGGTAAAGTGAACTTCCCTGACCCGATCCCGATCGATGGTGACCGCAGCGGGTTCATACCACGATAGGAGTTCCAGTTGGCCGCTATCGACATAAGGCTGGAGCCATTCACGAAAGACCCGAGCGGCATCTCCGGGACGGGTCGTTGTGATGACTCGGGTATTCCCTGGACGGGCGACGCCATATGTCTTGAGATTGTTTTCCTCAATGCGATCAATGATCTCTTTGAAGGCCCCATGCCGAGGGATCGGCTGTTGATGGCGGACCCCACCAATATTGGTATTTTCATCGATCGCAACGAGACTTTCGGCGCTAAACTGCCCGCCGAGCCATTCGATATCGTTCACAAGGACAATCTTTTGCACGCCCATCCGCGCGGCCTGCACCGCCGCTGCACAACCGGATTCCGTCCCCCCCACAATGAGTAAGTCGGCGTCGATCGTCCGGGACTCGGCCCAGCCAATTGAGGAGACGAAGAGATACCAACATGCAAGGGAGATTTGAAACTTCGACATCGAACTTCAAAAAGGATCTTAAGGATGTGTGAACACGATCACGAAAAGGGAGTTGGCCTGGAATCGCATCGTAATCGACGATTCCCTCTGAAAACAGTTGCCGGGATTCGATGCCGCTAAGATGTCCAAATTCTCTCGTTTTCGATACACGCAGAGATGGCTCGATTCTATTCTTTGATGTAGTACATGAACTCCACGGAAATAAGGAGAGAGGTTCGGATGGCTTTCCCGGAGGAAGTGGCTCCATTTTTTCTACGGAGCCAGTTGGACCAAGAGACTCAACTCGCCCGGCAGGGGCAGATTGGTGAGGACACACTTTCCCGCTCCCGTTGGATGAAGTCGGCAAATTTTGAAGTCTTTGATGCCGGAGATCTGGAAAATCTCTTCGAGTTCTATGACGGGCTGTTTTTTGAGGGAAGAGTTCGCCAGTTACTCGGAGAGGCGTCTCTGAAGTTCCGCATCTCCGCGCGGATGACGTCCGCTGGTGCGAAGACGTTCCGGTATCAGTCGAGACAGACGGGAGAGAGATGGTACGAAATCGCCGTTGCTGGGAATCTGCTCTTTGATTCGTTTGATGGTTCTCAACGCGACATTACAGTTTGTGGGCGGACGTGCTCCACAACCTTGGAAGCCCTCCAACGACTCATGGAGCATGAGTTGCTTCATCTGGTGGAACTGCTCGTCTGGTCCAAGTCCAGCTGCTCCGCGAGCCAGTTTCAATCAATGGCCCGTCGCTTCTTCGGACACACCGACTTTCGGCACGCATTGATCACACCCAAGGAACAGGCACGCGATCTGGGAATCCATGTTGGTGCGCAGGTTCGTTTCGAATACGAAGGGCAAACCTTCGTTGGTCGCGTGAATCGAATCACCAAACGGGCAACCGTTCTTGTCGAAAGCCGCCAAGGACGGCTCTTTAACGATGGCTTCCGATATGAAACTTATTACATTCCACTCGAAATGCTGGAACGAGTGTGACGGGCTGCCATCGAGTGGAAAGTGTGCCCGTGGTGGAAAATCCGAGATTACATTCCGAGTCTGAGAATTCAAAACTCGGGATGGGCAAATCGGTCTTTCACATGTCCTCAAAGCTGCTCCAGCAGTCTGCGATTCAAGAATTCGCCAGCTTGACGCATTGAAGCCTGCTGGTGGAGCTTGTAGGTTTGTCGGTCATTCGACGTTTCTGCCAGGAATTGGGACATCGACATGCTCCGCAAGTCACCTCGTTGGACCGCTCTTATGGGGCGAAAAATTTGGACCGAACGGAAACGCCGCACTCCCGCTCGGGACCGATTCGTGGAAACTCTCGAAAATCGTGCACTGCTCACAGTTTCGTTTCAACTGAATTACCTCCCAAGCAGCCCCGCAGGAATTGGTTTTGATCATCCCACATTGGGCCAGGCTCGCCGAGACGCGCTGCAAACGATTGCGGACAACTTCGGGGCGCTGTTCGACCACACGGCGACGATTACGATGGATGTGAGTTCATCCGAGAATTCCATGTCCAACACCCTCGCGTCCGCCGGATCCAATACGGCCGAAACGTTTACAGCTGGATTCGGAAGCGAAGTGATTCGGACGAAAGTCCTCACTGGGATGGACCTCAATGGGGCCACCGTCGATGGGACGGTCGATGTCAACTGGGGGCAGCCCTATGAGGTCAGCCTCGATCCCATGGACGTCGATGGCAGTGAAATCGATTTCGTGTCAACGATGGTTCACGAATTCACTCATGCGATGGGATTTGCTTCACTCATTTTTCAAGATGGCACGGATGAATGGAGTACCCAGCCGGGAAATCCCGGAAGTTGGTCGGCATTCGATCAGTTCATTACGAATGCCAGCGAAACCCCCGTGATTAACGCCTCTTTTGAATTGAGCTCCGCGGTCTGGGCAAACAGTGTTGGCGGAAACAGCGCGAATGGAAATGGATTGTTTTTTAATGGCCCCAACGCCAAGGCGGCCAACGGGGGAAATCCCGTGGGATTGTTTACACCGACGACTTGGTCGGACGGAAGCAGTGTTTCTCACACCGATGATGAGAACCCGGCGTTAGCCGGGACGATGATGCTCTCCGCGACTTTCGCAGGATTAGGCGCTCGCGAGTACACGTCGATTGAAATGGGAATCATGATGGACTTGGGGTATTCCTTCGTCAGTCAGACTCCCACACTGACCGTGACACGGGATCCCACGTCCATCTCTGAAAACGGGGGAACTTCAACCGGAACCGTGACGCTGTCGTCGGCCATGGGCACCAGCCTGGATGTCATGCTTGTGAGCAGCGATTTGACGGAGGCGACCGTCCCTACGATGGTGACAATCCCAGCGGGAATGACAGCGGTGAACTTCACGATTACCGCCATGAATGATCCGTTCGACGATGGCGATCAGACCGTCACGATTACGGCTTCGGGAACTGGCGTCACCTCGGGGCAAGCGGACATCACCATTACCGATGATGATGCGGCCGTTGCGGGGAACAATATCCTGTTTTTTGACAATGCGTCTCGGACTTTCAAACTCGGCACCAACACGGGATCAGGTTTCAACTGGCACCAGACCAACCCCCTGCCCGCGCCCATGAATGGGTTCGACAGCTTTGTCGGGGATTTTGACGGAGATGGCGATCTCGACGGTGCCGTCCGAAACCGTGACACCAGTATCGTGAATGTCTACACGAACAACGGAGATGGAACCCTCACCGGACCACAAGGAAAAGGGGGAGCCGGAACCGCAGGGACTCCCGGATTCTTTCAGATTGGTGACTACGACGGCAATGGCCGCCAAGAGTTGCTCTGGCTCTATCTTGACGGGCAGTTTGCCGGCCAGGTGTTCACGAAAGATCTGTCCACCAGCGTGACGTTCAATATGGTCAAGGCGAATCCCAGCTATGACGCCTTTATTACAGGCGATTTCAACGGGGACGGTTTCGATGATCTGGTCGGGCTGTTTGACAATATGGCTGGTGATCGGACAAATATCATTCCGTTCTATTCCATCGCTTCGAACAATCCGAGTGTTCCTCGGCGGCTACGACCGCTCAGTTCCAACTTCGTATTGGGATCGTTCGGCCGAAGTGTGGTCAACGATGGACTGGCCGGTTTCCGGTCCGCTGACCTGAACGGGGACGGCAAAGACGATATCATCGCTGTCACAACAAGCGGGACGCAGCCAGGCCAGGTCTTGCATGCCACGACGACGGGCGGCACTCGGGGAGACGGTATGGTCTTCCAGAATGTCACAAGCTTCGTCTCGTCGAACCGGGCGCCCGTTTATGCTCCGAGCACGTTTGGTGGGGCGGTCTTGTTGGGACGTTTTGACGATAACACCCTGGCAGATACTGTTTCCGCCGACATGACCGGCAAACTGATGGTCGGGGTCGCCAGTTTGAACACAATGTTTCTGAATCCCGTGGTCCTGAGCGATCCAGCAGTCCAGTTTGGCACGGCGGCACCAGGGGCGTCCTATGTCGTTGGAGATTTCAATGGAGACGGCTACAGCGATCTGGCTGGTTTGGGAGCCAGCGCCAGTGTCTTCCTTTCCAACGGGGGAGCCAACAGTTTCGGCGCCGCGTTGGACTTTGGTCCGATTATCGGCGGGGGGGCCGGTCAAATCGGTGCGATTCAGGCTGGCTAAATCACCGAGTGTGATTGTTGGGCGTTCGAGCGCAGAGTAATTCGAAAACCCAAGGTCTAAGTCTCAAACAAATCCAGAATCTCGGATTTCCAAATGTGGAAACAATCTGCACTCAGGTAGAAAAATGACCGGCAAATCACAGCGAGTTGTGTCCTGTTTTCGAGTATATGATTTCGAATCTGTTTGGTCCTTGGATTTTCGAATTTCTTCCCATTGACTCTCCAAAGATCAAAATCGGACATTTCGAGACTCCCGAAATGGGGTACCGAAGCATTTGACAAAGGTCCGGTTGGAGCCCAACCGGGCCTCTGTCCCGCACCACTTTCGGTGCTCTTGAATAGGTCGTTCCCGTCGTCGCCTTTTCTTGGCTCGCTGAAGTTTTCACGGAATTGCAGGGGGGGCGAACGGAAAGCTTTGACATGCCTTGTCGATGGACACAGACTTCGCAAATGCTGTGCATTCCCGGTATCGAATTCGACTTTGTGGAACGAAGTGAAAATGCCATGAACGATCCGCTTTCCAAGACTCCGCCGAAAAGCGTTTTGCATGTTGGATGTGGTCCAAATCGCCGGGAGAAGCTTCATCAGACCTTTCGATCGGATGATTGGAACGAGATTCGCCTCGATATTGACCCGGGCGTTCGACCGGATGTCGTTGCAAGTATCACTTCAATGCCCGAGATCACAGATTCTTCCGTTGATGCCGTTTGGTCCTCGCATAACTTGGAGCACCTGTTCGCCCACGAAGTCCCTGTGGCTCTGAAGGAATTTCTTCGAGTTCTCAAACCAGGAGGATTTGCGCTGCTGACAATGCCGGATCTCCAGAAGGCCGCCGAATACGTGGCTCAGGGGAAGTTGGAAGATCCGGTTTATGAGTCACCAGCAGGGCCAATATCAGCGATTGACATTTGCTTTGGGCATCGAGCGTCGATTGCTCGCGGCAATCACTACATGGCCCATCGGACGGGATTTTCCGCGGAAACATTGACTGAGAAACTCACGGCCAGCGGATTTTTCAAAGTTCGCGTGGAACGCAAAGGGTTCGATCTTTGGGCCATTGCGTACAAAGCGAATTCGACAGGTTCGGCAAGCCCATAGGGCGACGATTTGTAGCGCTCGCAATTTGGCGTCATCGTCATTCTCTGTGCAACGACTCTTCGTCTGCTCAAATTCCTTCAGAATGGATCGTCTTTGATTCATCGGCACCCTAACGATGCCGTACGGCTGGACATCCAGCAATGCGATGATCGACATTCCGATCGTTCCCCCAAAAAGAAGGCGAGGTGACAGTCGCCTCCTTGGGAAACGCTTTCTGCACGGGGCCACTTATTGAAGAAACGACATTCGATTGTGATTTTCGACCCACTCTTAGACGGTGGGGCGTAACGACGTGTCAATCCGCACTCTCTTTACCGGAGGAATCTCTCACAGCCAGAGCCGCAATATCAATCCGGTCATTCGTGAATGTCTCGGGCACCTCTTCCTGGAATTCGTGCCGCGCCACCTGAGACATCAAAA
>JAGQQQ010000232.1 GCA_020426125.1 Planctomycetaceae bacterium | reverse complement strand
CTTCTCTTTGGCCTTGGCCAGCCGCCCCTCATCAATGTCACAGATCGCCACGATGTTATGGCCGACAGACGTCTCCAGCATGTCCGACCACCCCTTGCCCCCCACACCGACACAGGCAATGTTCACTTTGCTGTTCGCCGCCAGCGAAGTCCGGTTTAGCCAGGGTGCCACGCACACTCCGGCTGCAACTTGAGAGAGAAACAATCGGCGATTCATGGTTGGTTCTCCGAAGGGAAACAGACGAAGTTCCGCGGCGAAAGCACCTCGGTCGGTTTGTTCGATGCTTCACCACAGTAACAACGAACGATTCGTCCTAAAAGCCTCGCAGGGGGGCTCGTTCATTTTGCCGTGTTCCCTTCGAGGACGAAACTCCACCCCGTTTCCAACTGGATCGATCGGACAAGAATCTTTCGAGCTGTTCAGTCGGAATCCGTGATCGCTTGCATTGCGGCTGTTCGCTACGCTTTCGTTGGGGAGCATTTCGAGTTTAGACGAAGCGACGGATTGGCTGGCCACGGCTCCCCGTCGAAAGAGGAGTATTCCGTATCTTGTTTCCCGGAGGATTCTATGAAAGCGGCGCCATCGACGAAGAGAATTCCGCGAGACGTGATCCTGTTTACCACGGTCTACCTCGGTTTGGCCGTCATCGGAATTCTGGTGACCGGTAACCGCGAATTCCTGTTCTATATTCTGGTCATGTCGATTCTCCTCTCGGCGGTTACGGCCGTGCATCTCCGGGTTGGGTTTTCGAGAGGAGTCCTCTGGGGGCTTTCTTTCTGGGGACTTGCCCACATGGCCGGCGGGCTAGTCCCGGTTCCAGCGAACTGGCCCATCAATGGAAACATTCGTGTTCTTTACAGCTGGTGGCTGATCCCCGGTTTGCTGAAATATGACCATGTTGTCCATGCCTACGGATTTGGCGTCACGACGTTCGTTTGTTGGCAGGGACTGAATGCCGCGATCAGCCGATGGGTCAACAATGTCCCGGTCTTTCCCACGCTGGGACTGCTTGTGATCTGCGCGGCAGCGGCAACCGGATTTGGTGCCCTGAACGAAGTGGTCGAATTTGTCGCCGTACTGACAATTCCCAACACGAATGTTGGGGGGTACATCAATACCGGCTGGGACCTCGTTTCCAACCTTGTCGGAACCACGATTGCGGCGGTGGGGATTCGGCTGTTTTATCGAGATTCAGACGGCAGTTCCCAAGCAACCGAGTATGAACACCTCGGTTGATACCAGCCAAGGACGCAAGCTTTGGGGTTCACGCCACGATCTGTCGAGAATCTCGTGCAATACCAGTCTTTCCGACGGAACTCCAGTGCATCCGCCAGTTCATCAGGTCTGGTCTCCCCAGAACGGCCAGACCATCGAAAAAAACGTGGAAATCTGCGAAGATCCGGGGGAAAGCGTATGGCAGGTAAAAGCATTCCAGGCTTTCGCAAATACAAGAGGATCTTCCATTCACTCGCAGGCGTCGCACTCCGATCCGAGGAAATCTTCAGAGACTGTGCGTCTGAGGGAATCTTGGCGAATCTCGGTTCAACCGATCCCATAGCCGAAGAGGCAACGGATGACACAACCTCCCGAACTCGATCGTCCGGATGCTGGCCCGGAAGACCAATTTGAAGTTCCCGATTCCTTTGGCGAACTGGACTACATGACAGACGAAACTCCCGGCGCCTTGCTCTGGGCGGGGATCCTGTTCGTCCTGGTAGTCGTGGCCGCGTTGCTGCTCATGATCAACTCGCTGATCAACTCCGGGGGAAAGGCGGGCGAGTCTCAGAGCGTTGAGGTGTTCGACGTCACCATCGGGGCCGGCGATGCTCCGCTGGAGGCGCTGTCGACCGACGCGCCGGCGTCATTGCAATCGCAAGAACAACAGAGTGTTCCGATCCAGGCCGAGGATCCCAAGCAGTTGATGGTGCAACAACCAGCGGGTTCCTTAGCGAACGCGGCCACCGTCGACACCGCGGCCGCCCAGCAGATTCAGCAGCAAATCACCCAAGGCGCCGCCGCTCGCGCCAGGAGTATTAAGGAGTTGGAACGGGACATTCGCGAAGCCCGGATGACCGGTTCCGGACTCGGCGGGATCTTTAATGTTCCGGATGATGTCAAAAGCGTCGTCTATGTCATCGACTGCTCAGGCAGTATGGCCGGTCCGCCACTCAAATCGGTGAAAGGGGAACTTCTCTCCGCACTCAAGAAAATGAAGGCGAACGTCAAATTCTTCATCCTATTCTACAGCGACGGTGCTTACCCGATGCCGATCACAGGCGGGGGAAACCGACTGGTCGAGGCGACCCCCGGCAATCTGAAGTCGGCGGAACAGTTTGTGCAGGTCACCAATCGCGGAGGTGGGACATTGCCTTTTCCGGCGATGAAGGCGGCCATCGATCTCGATCCCGAATTGATCTTTCTATTGTCCGACGGCCAGTTTCACCCCGACGAATCTCAGCAAATTATTGAGTACAACACCGCCATCCGCGGTGGCAAAAAGATCAATTGCGTCGGCGTCTCCGAGCAGGTCTTCGAAACTCTCAAAGTCATCGCTGAGTCGAGCAGGGATGCAAAGGGGAACGTCGGGATTTATTATCGAGCGCGGCAAGGAAACTCAATTCCTTGAGAATTGAGAGAACAATGGTTCTCTTTGGTAAGCCTTTGAAAATAAAGGACGGCACAATGCTCGCGTGCGACAGTTCTGAGCGTTTCATCTGTATTGCGGCCCGGGTGGCCTGTCTGCTTCTGACTCTTGGTTCGACTGCCAGAGCACAGAGTGACATGGGGGGCCAACAGAATGGATCAAACATCCCGGCCGGGGCGAAAGAGAAATTTGAGTCGGGCGTCTCGTCGGCGCGGGGAGAATACTTGGAAAGCGTCATGGGCGAAGCGAAGAAGTACATTGAGGTCTTAGATCGCGAAGCCCGTCGTGCGACGAAGAACGGCAATCTCGACGAGGCATTGTCGCTGAAGGCGGAAATCCAACGAGTCCGAGCCCTCGATTTGTCAAATGATCTCGCAGCGCTTTGGGGGACTTGGGAGACACGGTGGAATGGAGCGAGCGGTTCGACAAGGTATTCTTTCCGTCCAACCGGGGCTGTTGTCCGCACCTTGAACCCGTCGGAAGGAGCTTTGAAGCAAAACGGAGCCGATGTGCTCCTTGAGTTCGACTCGAATGGAGTGATCCGAGTGAACCTCTCTGGAGGCCGGTTGTTCTTGGAGTTCTGGCGAGATCGCGAAAATTATTCGAGTCGCTACCCCGATCAGGTGGGAATCGGAATGAAGGTCGTGGAATGAGAAAACGTGTTGGATTTCCAATGGGACTCGCGTCTCAGGCATGCTGACGGTGAGATGAACGCCAGTCCCCCAATCGGGCAGGGATGCAAAGGGACTCGCAGGAATCTAAGATCGATCGACCTCGTGCGTTCTAATGCCGTGAGGCTTCGATGACGAATCCATCTTTGAATGGCTTGTGACTTAGACTCCCATCGATTTCCGTGACGAACATTTCCCGACCTGTCCGGTCATTTCGGTCGTCGTCAATTCCTTTGATCAATCCATAAGTCCCTTCGGAAAGAAATTTCCATGCAGGAAGTTTTGAACATTCTCGCGAGCAGCGGGGTGATGGGCGTCGTCCTCGCCCTGATGTCGCTTGTGGCGGTGATTATCATCATCGAGCGGTATCGCACCTATTCACACGAGTCGATCGACCTCCGCGAGTTTTCCCGAGAGTTTGGGACAATGATCGCCGAAGCTCGCACTGCCTTGGACGCCGGCAAAGCCGAGGAGGCCGAACAACTTTATCAGCAGGCCCGCGATTACTGTGCCCGCGAGGGGCAGCCCGATAAGAATGGTGACCTCCCCGCGAAGGGCTGCGTCGCCGAAGTCTTTCGACGGGCAATCGACAATCGGCATCGGGGACCAGCGACGCTTCGGAACATGCTCAACAATCACATCGATCTCGCGATCCTTCCTCAACTGCGAGCCTTCTTGAGAACGCTGACGGCGATCGGCAAGGGGGCTCCCATGGTCGGGCTGCTTGGTACGGTCCTGGGAATGATGCGAGCTTTCGGTAGCATCGCCGCCGCTGGGTCGGGAGTGAATCCGAAAGACCTCGCTGGAGACATTGGCCTCGCTTTGGGGACGACCTTTCTGGGACTGTTCGTCGCGATTCCCGTCGTCTTCGCAACGGCGTTCTTCCGCGCGAAGGTCGAACGCTTCGAGATCGATCTCGATCGCTACAGCGAATATTGCCTCGATCTTCTCTTCTCCGACCAACCTCCCACAATTATGCCCGAGACGTTGGAACAGACGGAGTGAGGAATAGAGGAGAGACGAGAGGCGAGAGATGAGAGTAGAAGTTGGCAATCGCATCCTGTAGCCCGTTTTGCATTAATGGCCCAATGGACTTATCGATCGAAGACGGACCCGACGCAGGGGGGGACTCTGGAGGGGGCGGATCTGCGCAAGATGCTGGAAGCGGAGATCGTGGGGGATGACCATGAGTTTCGGCCCCCAGATTCCGAGGAATGGCTTTCCGCGTTCAAAGCTTTGAAGCTGCTCATGAGTGCCCCTCCCGCAAAGGGAGAGGCTGAGAAGGGAGAGGCCGCGGCGCCGCCCCGTTCTCCGATCGATTCCGAAACATCTCAGGCCCCTAAAGCCGATGATCGACCTCAACAGCCTCCTATCCAGCGGCCACGCCAGTGCGATCCGAAGTCAGGGCCGCCGCCAAAGAGCCAGCAACGCCCGACGAAAACCCAAACAAATCAGGCGACGGCGTCGACCGTTTCACAAATGAAACCTCCGCCGCGACGGGATACCCTCGGAGCGAGTCCGCCCTCCTTGTTTCCGAAGAACGAACTTCCCGGGCTGAGCGAGGTTCGTCAAGGTTCGACTCGTCGGCGCCGCCCGATGGACAAGGAGTCCGACGAGGATCTCGACATCACCTCGATGATCGACATGACGTTTCTGTTGTTGACGTTCTTCATGGTCACCTCGACGATGGACCCTGTCTCCAGTGCGGAGTTGCCCCCCTCGAAAACAGGCCGGATGGTTGAAACCAAGGATCGACTGGAGATCATGCTCCAACTCCCGGACGATCTCGATTGGGATCCCGAGTCTCCCGGAGCGGCGCCCGTGAGCATTGAACAAGTCAAAATCTTCCTGGCGGACAAGCCGGAAGATTTCCTCTCCCCAGCGGAGTTGGGCGAGCAGCTCCGCGACGGCTTTCAAGAGATGGATCAACCCAAAGCGGTTCTCTACGCCCATAAGCGGATGCCGAGCGGCGTCGTCAACGAAGTCTTGCGAATCGCTCGCGAGGCCGGCGCCTCGGAAATCTCGGTGGGAGTGACGGTACCCAAATGACGACTCCACCTCCCCCTTCGAAACCGACTTCGCTCCTTTGGGATGTGCGTCGCCAATTGGATGGGTCTCTCGTCGAGCGGATCAACACCGATCAGCTTCGGAGTCTTGTGGCCGCGCATGCGGTGAGCGTGGAAGACCTTGCCCGTCGCCACCCCGATGGTCCCTGGCAGCAGATTGGGACGCTGGATGATTTGGCCAGCACGGTCGCAGGGTCCCGGCAGCGCCGTCGACTCTCGACCGATGACGACGATGAGTTCGACATGACCCCGATGATCGACGTCACTTTCCTTCTCTTGATCTTCTTCATGGTCACCGCGAGCTTTCACTTTCAGAAAGGCCTCGACTTCCCGTCCAGTGAGGACCAGACTCAAGACTCCTCCAGCGATGCTCCGGCTCCGGGGATTCAAGAATTTGATGATCGGCTGTTTGTGGGCATTGACGCGCAGGATCAGTATTCCTTTCGGACCGCCGCCAATCCGCAAGTGGCGGGCGAAGCGATCGATTCCGAAAGACTTGGTGAAATTCTCGAAGAGCAAAGCCGGAGCGAACGGAAGGGGAAGCTGCTGATCTTCGCCGATGATCAGACGTCGCACGCAGCGGTCGTCAAACTGATCGACGCCGCGAACAATGCCGGGATCCTCGATATCGGGATGGCCAACGTCGTGGGAGCCAACACGAGCGTGACGCCGGCCGGGTCGGTGCCGTAAGATCGACTTCTTTCTCATCGAAATCCCCAACAACACGGAGCAACTCACCGCATGGCTGGAGGATGGCTGACTCGCGTTCTCAAGAAGGCCGGGCGAGCGGACCTGTGGGTCTTTCGCGGGCTGGTCACGTGGAGTCGGGAACATCCCGTTTTGCTGTCAACCCTCCTGATTGCCCTGATCGGAATCGCCACGGGCTTGCTGTATTATCTGCCTTACCTGCAATGGCAACTTCGACTCCAGGAAGCCTGGCGACAGGCGGACCGGTCCTTCGCACAAGGCCAGTTCTTTCACGCGGAGAAAGAGTATGGCGACGTTCAAACCGTGGCTCAGGAACGGGAGGAACAGGCAAGCGAGCACATTCGGCACTCGGAGGTGATGGCAGAACTGAGCCGACTCGGAAATGAGACTCTGGCCGAACTCGCCAAACCGGAACAGTCGTGGGAGCCGGCCTTCCGTCAACTTCAAGACCTGTTCGCTAACACGGCCGAGCTTCGCGAGCAGTCGTCGCAAGATGCCGTACTGCAAACGGCCTTTCAATATTCCTGGCAGGATCGCTGGGGGGTGGTCACGACTTCGATCGCGGATCAAGCCGTTGCCATGCAGGATGAGATTCAATGCGTCGACATCCCCAGTTCTGACAAGATCACGAGATTGGAGGAAGCAATCGGCTTTCTTCGGAACTTTCCCGGAGACACATCGTCGCTGACGTCAGTCCTGGCTTGGGGACGGCGGCGTCTTGACGTCGTGGCCGCGACTGAGCAATTCGGCGAAAGCAGTCAGCAGTCTCTGCAATCCCTGGGGCAGAACGATCTCGCGAGGACTCGTGAATTGTGGCAGTCGTTGAAAACGGAGTTCGGCCTTCGAGAGAAGGCCGATTGCGATGGCCTCCTCAAGCTCCCCAGCAATCTCTGGGACGCCTATGTCGCCAACCTGAAACAGGAATTGAAAAACCGAATTGAAGTCTTCGCCGGAGCGGACGCCGTGGTTCCGCAGGATCGGTTGATGGGGACCATTTCCCAACTTCCGTTGCCGGTGTTGCCGACGCAGGACTATGCGGCGTTGGCGGTCGTCTCAACGAGAGGAACGCCCCCCAAGGCCAATGACGTGGTCTTCACGCGAGTCGAGGACCGCTGTTACGGGCTCAATCCCAAGTCCGGGCATCCGGTTTGGGTACTGAGAGTGGGGTTCGACGCGGCTTCGCTTCCGACGCAGGTTGAGGTTCGTGGCGAGAAGCGATTCGTTGTTCCCTGGGTGTGTGAGACGGGAAACGCGGTCTCCGTCGCCAATGAGGACCTTGAGGTTCAATGGACCTGGCAACTCCCCCCCGGGAGCCAGTTCACCGGCCCCCCCGCTGTGCAGGAGGAGACGGTCTGCTTTTCCCTGAACACCGGCCATCTGGTCGAGCTGGCATTGGCGGATGGCCATCTCAAAGGGCTGGCCACGTTGCCGTCGCAACTCGCCGGTCCGCTCCATGTCACCGAAGACGGCGGGGATGCCGTCATCGTGGGAAAGAACCTTGTCATCTATTTTCTCAAACTGAAGCCGACACTCGAATTGACAGACATCCTCTTTTCGGAACGCGATCTTGAAACGGTCAGCGCTTCAGCGACCTGGATTCCGCCGTTTGCCCTCGTGTTTCGCAATGATCTCTCCGCGAACTGTGAGCTGACCGCGTACTTCCATGATCGGGAGACAGGCTTTCGTGAAGTCGCCCGAAGACAACTGAAGGGCCGGGTCTGGCGACCGCCCGTTGTCAATGGCACTCGCTTTCTCGTTATTACCGATCTCGGACTGGAAGTGGTCTTTGGTCTCCGAGTCGATGATCTGCGTCAGCCTTTGTTTGAGACCTTCCGACAGGATGCCCCCGCGCGGGCGACGCCGCAGTTGCCGTATGTGACCCGTCATGTTCACTCCCCTTTCCTCGCTGCGCTGGGGCCGCTCGTGATCAGTTACGGACTAGATCAACTGGAAAGCCAGGTCGTTCGTCAACGGAAAGCCAAATGGCAGGTCCAGGCGAGTGAGCCCGCGACCGTTCCCGTTCAACCGGTTCAGACCGCTGACGATGGTGTGGTCGTCGTCACTCGCAACGGAGTCCAACCGCACGTCCGCACAGAATGTTACGACGTAAGAACGGGTGAACTCCGCTGGCGAACGGAACTGGGCAGCCCGCTCGCGGAGTGGAGAGTCCATCGCCAAAAGGAGAGCGGGCGGACGACCGTGTTAGCGCGTTCGGAATCCTTTGAAGGCTATCGCCTGGCGCTCGATGGCGAGACCTGGTCGGCGAGTCGGCTGGCCGAGATTCCGGCGAATGAAACAGCGGGGTATACCTTCGAGACGTTTTCCGTGTTGTGGACCGAATCCGAGCCAACGGAACTGGTGCAGACCAGTTTGGAAGGCGTCCCCCTCAACAAAGTGCCGCTCCGAAATCCGGCCGACTCCCCATTGCATGTGATGGAATCGGGCGTCACTTCCCGGTCGGTCGATGGAGGGGACTCGAAATCGCTTGCCGGGTTGTGGACCACCTTTATCGACAACGCTGGCCAGTGGCAATGCTTGAGCGCGACGCCCGATCAACCGCGAGTCCAGGCCGTCTCCCTGGGAAGGGATCTGCCGACGTCTGGGTGGCATCGCATTCAGGATCTCGACGGCAGCCGATTCCTCGCGTCCCATCCCGATGGGCACGTTGCCGTGGCCGACTTACTCAGAGATGAACAGATTCTATTTCTGAAGCTGCAGGCCCAGCGAACTCTGCCGGGCGGCCTGATTCAGCGACCTCTGCTGAAGCAGAAACAGTTGTGGGCCATTTGTGACGATGGATTCTGCCGGGGGATTGATCTGGACACGCTGGATGTCGTTCGCCGCGTCCGGTTGCCGGCAATGCCCGAAGTGATGCAGATCGCCGAAGCATCACTCGTTGTCGGACTTCGGGATGGCCAGATCGCGACCATCAAAACCGACACCGGTTTGACCGCAGACACTCCCGACGGCCTGATCCCCGTCGGCAGAGACCCGATCGAGTTTCTGGTGAGCATCCCCGGGACTCCTTCCCTGTTCGCGGTCGATGTAGACGGGCGACTCACAAAGATCCATGTCACTGAAGGATCCTTCCAATTCGGACCGAAACTTCCGCGGTCCTCTTTGCCGCCGTTGATCGTTGGCGACTCCCTGCTCTATGGGAGCATCGAAGGTAGCGTTCAGCGGGTGCGGCTGGATAAAATTGTGTCGGTAAGCGAGGAGAACGAATGAAGAACGCGAGAGGTTTTGCCCGGCGACGATGCTGGATGGGGGGGGTGATCCTTGCGGGGTTATTCTGCACGTCTCCGGCTCGTGCGCAAACGACAAAGTCTGCGGACGAAACTCTCGGACTTCAGTCAAATGTCGAAGGGACGATCGATCATGTGATCCGCGATGGCGAGTATCATGTGAATGTCTCGTTTCCGATCGATCTGATGGGCCGCCCGAAGCTGTCGGTCAAATTCCTGAGCCACGAGCCGGGCGAAGTCAGGGATGTGGAACTTCGCTGTGGAGACTTCATCAAACCAGACCCCAATCTTGCCAAGCCCCTCTTCGACGATCCTGGGAAGTTCCAGATTGAAAAGCTCAAACTCAACGAAGTTTATGACTTCACGCTCAAATGGAAACTCTCCCCGAACGACTCCGCACGCCAGGTGGAACAGGATCTGGCCGAGTTCCGCAAACAGGCCGAGTCTGACAAGAGTTTGCCCACCGATCCTCAAGCCCGCCAGCGGGCGATCGACAAGAAGATCCGCGAACTCATTCTGACGAGAATTATTTCCAAACGTCCTCTGGAAGCTGGCAAGGATCGCGTCGCATCACGGATGGGAGCCTCCTCCCGATTTGATAATCCTGAGGACGCCGAGGCGGCGCTCAAAGATCTTTACGACTGGTGGGAGTACGACAAACTTCTCGAGGCCATCGATGAGACTCCGCTCGGAGAGTGGACAACGAACCGTCGACTGAAGTTTGGCGAAGAGATCATGAACGTGCTGACCGGCCGGTTGGCGGTCGATGATTCGACGCTCCTGTCTCCGCAACTGCGAAATAAACTGGTTGATGGCTGCCTCGCCGAGCTGACGTTTCGCGTGATCCCCCATCGCACGGCCAATACGGCTGACACTGGCTGGCAACGGGCGTTTCGTGTCAAACTGGACGATCGAAATGAGCAGACCAACGGTCCCCAACGTGCCAACTGGAACGTGTCAGTCGGAGGGGAGAATCACTTTGCGAGCGATTGGTTGCGCGTGGAGGGAGTCACCGTTGTCGACCGTCCGCCCATTCGGGTTCGAGCGGACGGACGAAGCGTTGCGACGATGTGGGTCATCGGACCGGGAGGAGAACACTGGTTACGGGTGGTGCCCGAAGACCGGAAGCAAACGGCGTCCGTTCAGATTGAGGTCGGACAGAACGCGGGGAAGGACGGGACCGTGGAAATTCCCGAACGGACGACCCGCGCGGTCACCTTTCCGTTTTAGGAACGAGTGGGTAGTGGGTAGCCGATCGTGGTTAGGAATAAACGAAGGGAGCAAACGAGTGTGGTTCCATTCACGAATTCGGACAGTGTTTGCGACCGTTGTTGCGATGGGAATCTGCTTGCCAGTGAGTCGGGCTGGGGAACTGTTGCCGGGAGAGTTGCCCGTCGAATGGGGTCGGGAATTGATCACTCCGCAAGAGCCTCCGACCGTGAGTGACGTGATTGCGGCCGTTCGTGAAGAGGCCCCGAAAGCCTTGGCAGTGATCCGACTGCATGCGGATCTCAACAATCACTACGCTCCCCATTTCTCCCCAGATGGCCAAAGCCTTGTCTTCCTTCGATCGGACATTGAGGGGAGTATTTGCAAACTGGTCACGTTTCCGCGTTTGTCCGACGAGCGGGCGACCGTGTTGTATGAGGACTTTTTGTCGTACGACCATATGCCAGCCTGGAGTCGAGGGACGCCGACGCTCCTGGCGTTTTCGAGCAATAATGCGGATGACCTGCAAGAGAACATTCACTTGTGGACCCTTTCCGGAGAACCGGTCCCCCTCACGAGCCAGCGGGACAGCAATGTGCTTCCTGACCTGAGGCGAACGGAATCCGGCACCGAACTGCTGTACCGGCATGAAGGAGAACTCCGCGAAGTCAGGTTCGATCCCGCTCAGGTTGTCCCGTCCAATGGCGAAACACTCGGACAAGGAACAGAGGCGAGTTACTCTCCCGATGGGGCTCACATCGCCATCATTCGCGACGGCGGTGGAGGACACCAGTTGTTTCTTCACGATCGACAGACCGCCCGGGAAAGTCCGCTGTCGACTCCCTCGGGGCATTACCTGCGGAATCCGGTCTGGTCTCCCGATGGTCAGGGCCTCGCCTGTTTCTCACGACCGGCGTCAGAGCAGTCCTGGAGCCTGCGGGTGCTCGTCCCCAAATCGGGCGAGCCATCCGCGGTGGTGGTCGACGGTGTTCGGGTTCAGGAGGACTTTCGCCATCTGGGACCATCCTGGGGGCCAGATTCGCGGAAACTGTGGTATGTGAGCACGACCGGCGAGGGGGGGTACTATCCGCTCCGCTGGACCAATGCCGATGGAGCCCAGTCGGGGCGGGTCGATCTCCCCGAGTATCTCCTCACAGCGTCCGACGTGCATTGTTCTCCGAGTTTGGAGCAAAACGCGGTGGCCTTCGTCGCTGTCGAAAACCGTTCACTGGACGTTTATGTCGCAATTTTGAATCATCCGTGAGTTCACTTCTGTTCTTGGCGGTTCCGCGTTGATCTCGTCTGTTGTCCAATTTGCGTCCCGAGCACGATCCCCTCGCTTCAATTCCAGGGGATGGTTGACTGTGGTGTTCTGGAGTTTACTCCCTGTTGCTCCGGCCATCGCCCAGATTCCCCGGGGAGATCTGTTGGATGCGCTGACGGCGTACCGCATCCGAGAGATGGGATTGTTGGCCTCATTCGAAGCTTACAAACGGATGGAAGCCACGCTGTCGGCGGAACATGAGAACCTGTCTTCTGCCCTGGACTACTATCTCGGACTCACCGAACTTGAGATTGGCGACGAACCTCAAGCCGTCTTTCATTTTGAGCGCTGCGCGCAAGCGACGTGCTTGTTTTCCGATCTCCCCCAACTCGCCGAATCCTGGTTGGAAATCCTCCGTTTGGACGAGGAGGACCTGACCGAATCGATTCAGTCGACCGACAGGTTTCAACGACTGATCCGCGTGGGGCTCCGCCGATCAACAACCGTGCAAACGCCCATGGGCGAGAGCCCCAAGGGATTGCCCCCGTTGACACTGTCTTTGCCGGATCCTGCCGGTCGAGCGGAATACGAAACGGAGTACCACCTCCATGACCCCCATCAGTTCACGCTTCTCTTAACAGAGCGTCTTTCGAACTTGAGACAAGTGGCACGGAACCAGCCGGAATTCCCTCGCCGCCTATTGTGGGCATGGGCCTCACTCTTGTCACCGCAAGACAGGGTTCCCGGTGTCATGGCCGAGACCACGGATCTGGAATCCTTCTGTGTCCATTTTTCCCAACTGACGCGCGCTGGAGCCTTGTCGGACAGCCGGTCTCTTTTTGAACGGATCTCCAAATCGAATTGGGATGGGACGAACCCCTGGCCATTGCGGGCACTCACGTTGAGCCGGCCCATGCCGGAGACGGTATTGGTCTTGGCAACCCAGGCGATTCAAGACCGGACATCAGGGAAACCACTGAATCCTGTCTATTTTCGTTCTCGGAGAAAGTCCGAGTTGGAAAAACTCTCGCTTGGACTTGCGTTCTATCGGGAAACGGGATGGGCGTTTCGTGAGCGTTCTCTCGGCCGAAGACGATTCGAGTTGCAGGGACAACCGGGAGTTGACCTGCTTCGTGCCCGGGAAGTTTTGGAAGCGATATCGACCCAGTCCAGGGGAATCTCTGACAGTCCGGAATTGGACGCCATCATGCGATGGGATTGCCTGCTCCGAACGGGAGACTGGGAGACGTTTCAACGGGAACTCACTCCCGATTTCCACTCCCGATTTCCGCCACTCGAGACGATCGTCGATTTGGCACGGTTCATCGCCGGTCGCTTCCGAACGGGTGATGGAGTCGTCACATCGGCGGAACTCGCACAACAATCGCGGGAGCAGTTCTCGGAGACCGCAGAAAACGTCCTCACCGGACAACTGGCGCATCCTTTGAACGTTGGTTGGGACGTCGAGTCGTTCGTGGCGAAACGCGAGGCCTCCGAACAACAGGTTCCCGAACCGGCCAACCGGGGCCATTTTCCCGTGTGGCCCCTGATCGGAGCTGGTCTGGCGATTCTGGGACTGCTTGCCGTTTTAGCCGTGAAATTTCGGAGTCCGCCATCCGAGACTCAAGGAGGTGGCCATGCCTGGTGACCAGTCTCCCGATCGAATTCGCCCTTCTCACTCGGACGGGGATTCATCGTCGAAAACCATCTCCGCGAAGTGCCCAGGTTGTGGAAAGACTTTGAAGGGACCAGTCGGAACAGTTGGGCGATGTCCGAATTGCCAAATGAAGGTTCGCTTTACACCCTTGGGACTCGAAGCAGCCGAGAACAGCCATCCCCAGCCTCGACCGCAACCACAGCCTGCGAGCGAGTTTGAAGGGGCTTGTCCGCAGTGCGGTGGCCGGGTCCGTGTCCGGATGGGAGAACCCGGCCCGTGTCCCCATTGTCAAACTCGAATCTGTTTCAACGGCCAGAAACTCGTCGTTCCCGCACCCGTCCCTGGGGCGACGGAACGGACCGGGCCGGAAGATGCGTTTGATCTGACAGAACCGGATGAATCTCCACCGCGTCAAACGTTCCGGCTCTGGATTCTGGTCGGGCTCGCAACCTTGGTCTTCGTGGTCGGAGGGATTGTCGTGAAGTTCTCCGGCTCGAAACCCGAGCCGGTCCCTGCCGCCCCCGAGGTGGTGATCGTTGGGGCGGCGACGGAGAACCAGGAACGCGAAAGGAGCGAGCCCGTGGACATTCCGGATCTTGGCGCCGGGAGTGTGTTCTCTCCTGGTAAGGGCACCGAAGGAGACGGAACGTCCCTTGGGGGAACCGTCCCCTCGCGAGTCACTGTTCAGCCGCAGCTCCGGGGCAATTGGACCCTAGCGGTTCCGGCAGGACAGCGATTCGTGATCGATGGCATCGAACTCGTTGCCCTCGGTCAATTTTCTGATCCCTGGACGGCCGTCCTTCCCCTGGGAACGCACTTTACGCGATTTGGAGACGAGCCGGCCAAATCGATTGCGGTCGGAAAGTCCTTCGAGGCGGACTACCGTCTACGGGTCGCCGAAGTCTCCCGAGCGGGACGCTATGACTTTGAAAAGCTGATGGAGCGTTCTGTGGGAACTCTGGGAGTCCCGACGGAGCCGGTCCTCGCTCATCTCTGGGGAAACTACTACTGGCAGGAGGAACACCCCGACGCAGCCATGCGGTGGTGGAAGGAGGCCCTTCAACTGAATCCCGCGTATGCCCCGGCCCATCTCAATCTGGCGTTCGCCTTGTCTCAACAGGCAGACGGGAAAACACAGGCCCAATGGGAATACTCACTGGCGATGCATTTTAATCATCAAGATGCCTTTGGAATTTCCGCGTTTCTGGAAGAATTGAGCCGGGAGATCCCGTTTCAGCCCGTGGCGAACATTTCCGACTTTCGACCAGATGAGTATGACGCATTGAAGTCGTCGACCGATTTGACACCCGAGCAAAACCAAGTGCTACGAACCCTGAAGACAGAGCAGACGTACTTGACTTCCTCCGCCCAAAGAATTCGGATGACCAACAACATGGGAGCTTATCTCCTGCACGAATCCCAACCCCAACTTGCCTATGAATATTTCAAGCGAGCCTTGGGCGAGATTGTCACCGACACCGCGGCTCAAAGGGATCGCGAACTCCTGAAGACCGTTTTTCTGAATCTCAGTCAGTCGGCCGAGAAAGCCCGGATGCCCGAGTCCGCCTATTACGCCGCGTTGGCAAAGTCCGTCCCATAACACGAAAGTCCGCTTCCCCTAACTTCGAGCCCCATGATCTTTTTTCGGCGATGTCTGTTTGGATTGCTCTTCATGTTCCTGGGAGGAACTCCTCTTCAGGCCAAGGAGGATCCGCCGTTAATCACCCGGATCGAATCCCCCGGAGGTGGTGAGGTCAGCTACAAGTTCAATGTTTACGACCGCCTCACCTTGACCAACGGAATCGTCTATCACATCGACCCTGCGTGGATTCAAGACACGCTCATGGAACGTGGCACGGACATTGAAAAGTCCATCCAGCAGGAGTTCAAATTTTATGATTTTCGCGGGTCCAACGACACCCCAGTGCGGGTCCCGAAGTCACTGATCGGGAAGTTCGATTATTGGGAAGAATTGGCCATGATCCGGGCAGAGCGGCTGCTCACGGACAACGCCATCGATGACGCTGAAGCGATGGCGGAAAAGGTCCAGGAATTTAACTCCGACTGGAATCCCGATCAGGTTCAGGATCTGCTCAATCGAATTCGGTTCAAACGCGCTGGGCGATTGCTGGAGGATCTTGGCAATGAGCAGGACATTCAAAAGGGGATTGCCCTGCTGGAGGAAGTTGCGACGGCCGGAGCCAACTCACTCGACCTGAAAGGATTTCAAAACAAGTACGAGTCGATCTACTTAGGGTTCGCGAAACATGCCCGTGAACAAGGCAGCTACGATGCCATGCGCCGAGCGATTCAACAGATCCAGGACAAGTACCCCGACTCGAAAGCGACATTGGAGTTCACTCGCAGCGTGCAGTCGAGTGCCGAGCAGTTGATGGCCAATGCCGAACAACTCGCCAAGACGGAAGAAGCGGGGAAAGCCATCGATCTGGCGATTGAATCTCAACGGATGGCCGCCAACGACTCGGACATTCGGCGTCGGGCGCTCGGCATTCTTCGCAGTTTGCAGCGGCTCCGATTGGCGTGCTACGAAACTCCCGGAGCGTTTGATCCGTTCAACGCAGCGCTCCCCATCGAGCGGCAGGTCCAACCGTTGGTCTTTGACCGTCTGGTGGAACCGGGGGGGGAATTGGGGATTGAGTTTTTTGCCGGTCCCCTCGTCGAATCGATGCGCCAACGGGATGGCTTCCATCAGGAAGCGGATGGGTCCTTTAGCATCACCTGGGATGTGACACTGAAATCCGGAATGACCTTTTCCAACGGGGATCCCGTTTCCGCGGGGGATGTCGCTGGGACAATTCAACTCCTTAAAGACGACCGCAACCCCAACTTTGATCCAGAATGGGACCGACTGGTCCTCGGGGCGGAAGTGACCGGCGCTCGAACGTTAATCATCCGGACCCGGCAGTTTAACAAGTCGGAAAGTCTGTTGACGATTCCCGTGCTACCGGCGAAGGAACTGGTCAACATTCCTCGCCCCGGTGAGGCGTTTGCACTGAAACCTGTCGGGACGGGTCCGTTCGTGGTTTCCTCACTTCGTCCCCAGAACCTGAAAACGGTGTTGGAACTGGACGTCAATCCCCATTACCACGGCACCTCCGATGGCCGCCCCTACCTCAAGCAGATCCAGTTTCGCCGTTACAGCAAGAAGGGGACTGGACAAGCGATCGATGATATGGAACGAAATGAAATTGAAGTGATCTCCGATCCGAGTCCCTTGCAGCTCGCGCGTCTGATGTCCGCTGCCGGTCGTTATGAGGTGCAGCCGTTTCTCTCGGACAGTGTCTGGGTGCTGGCGATCAATCACCGTCGTCCAGCGTTTCAAAACCGTGCGATGCGTTTGGCGATGTTGCGGGGGATCAATCGGGAGGGCATCCTCAACCGCTGGTTCTCCGCAGGGCCGGTCCCGGGGGGCTCCGCTGTTCCCCAGCAGTCGCATGCTTTAGTCTCGGGGCCGTTTCCGCCTCAGTCGACCGCCTACGATCGGTCACTCAAAGTCCGAGACTATGACCCGGACTTCGCTAAAAAACAACTTACCGGAGCCAACCTGTCTGGAAAGACGCTGACACTGAAATACGCCTCGACGGGAGACCTCCAACTTCAAAGAGCCATGTTGGAGATTATCCGCGATCTCGAAGCAGCCGGCCTGAAGGTTCAAGAACAGCCCAAACTCCCGAATGATTTCCTAAAAGAGGTCGTCCAGGAGCACGACTTCGATTTGGCCTACTATCGCATTGACCATAACAACATTTTGCACAATGTCGCTGGCCTGTTCGACGCCGATCCCAAAGAATTGGAGACCGGCGGATCCAACTTCATGGGTTACGTCGACCAGGGACTGACTCAGTTGTTTGTGGACCTCCGGCGCGAGCAGCAGGTCGATCGTGTCTGGACGATCCAGCATCGGATCCACGGCTACTTTTACAACAACGTCGTGTTCATTCCGTTGTGGCGTCTGGATTCGCATGTGGTCCATACGCGTCGGCTGAGCGGCCGCAATGAACGTGGCGAAGCCATTTCTCTGCCGATCGACCGGCAACAACTTTTCCGCCGCGTGGATCAGTGGTATGTCGAACCAAAACTTTGAGAGTCCGTTCCACGAATCACGCGGCACCAGTGACATCGAGATCGTGAAGCGTGGTTCGAGATTCGGGGGATCGGACCATTGCCAATGCGGAATCGTTACGTCCGCTGGATGCGCTGCGAAAGGTCGGGCATCTTGAGAGGTTCGCCGCTGCTGACGATCATCTTCGCGGAAGCCGGGCGAACGGCCATTCTGGTGTTGGCGATGCTGGCGGTGTTCGCGTTTCTGTCGCAAGCGGTGTTTCCCGTCCCGGGTCAACCTGCGGGACTGATTGATGGAACTGTCCATTTCTTAAAGACCTGCCATCTGAACCGACATGGCAACCCCGTCGCTCCCGAACTCTGGGGAGCGACATGGCAGACCGCGCCGCTGGCGATGGGAGCCTCGCTGCTGATCACCATTGTCTCCGTCGTCTCCGGGGCTGTGCTCGCGGAGTGTCCTCGTATCCAGTTTCTGAAGTACGGCCTCCTCGCTGTGAGTGCGGTTCCCTGTTTCGTCATTCCTTTTCTCGTTCCGTTGCTCTGGCCGGGAGTGCAGTTCCAGGGATTTCAGAATTCGGAACTCCTATGGCCGATGCTGGCCATCGCGGTTGGGGATCTCAATTTGTACTCGGTCACGTCGGTGT
>JAGQQQ010000231.1 GCA_020426125.1 Planctomycetaceae bacterium | reverse complement strand
AATTCATTGACTTCACGGGACAACTCGAACCGGAAGTCTTTCGACGGATGGCGAGAGTCCGAAACCTACTTCAGCGCTTACAGTATGATCTCCAGATCAAAGAGGTCCTCGCTCCACTCACGGATGTCATTCTCGAGTCCTATCAAGAGGCGTTCGAGGAGTTGAATGAACAGGCCAGAAACGACGAATCGATGCTCGGGCGATACACGTCGGTTCTGCATGACCGGCTGACGGAGATTTCGCTGCTGTTTCCCGACTATGGCGCTCGGGCTGTGGAGGACTGGTACGACGTCTTCGGAGCGATCCCCGATGAACGAAAACTCTGGACGGACCTGGCCACGATCGCGGATGCCGTGGCTTCCATGCCAGTCAATGCTCGCCAGCAGGTTTATCGATACTGGTTGAAGGAGTTTTCCGAGTCTCAACATCCGTTGTTGAAGTTGTATGCGGAACATCTGGAACTGCAACTCGCGTGGCTATTCCGAGGTCCGAACACCGAATCGCGGTTTGAGATGTTAAGACCGCTTCGAGCGCACGCGATGGAGGTCTACGATCAAGCTCTGGAGCAGGATCAGTTGACCGTCGCCAAAGCGGTTGTCAGTTTGTTGGTGAAGCTGTATGACAAGCCGTTTTACGGGGCACGACACCAATCGGCCTTTCCGACGACCCGGGCCGAACTCATGGCACTCAGTCAAGACTTCCTTGAGCGACCGTTGACGACGACCCATTTTGTCAAGCTCTTGCCGCCTCTCGCGGACGCAAACACGGCGAAGGCCATCGATCAGTTGCTGAACGGATATCTCCAAGTCTGCGAGGAGCATCCCGAACGGTTATGGCTGACCCGCGCGGCGGAAGACGAAGCCAAGCAGATCAGGGAACTTCGCAGCCTGTTGCTTCGCGACTGGCCCGGCCCACTGGGCGATCAACCGACAATCGATCTCCGGACGACGCTTCTCTTGGATGTCGAGTCGTTCGGGGGACAGACACCGATCCCGATCTATCCCCGGGCTCTCAACGAAACGCTACACACTCTGGTCTATCGCCCAGATGTCGGCCGACGGAATGCCGTCGTACAATTGGTCTCGGTTCCTTTGAAAGGCGGAAAACCAAGGATGGGAGGAGTCCTCTTCCATCCCCACAGCGGATCCTATTATTCGATGATGAAGAATGATCTGACCGCTGCTTGCGTGACGGATCAAGGGATGTTTCTTTCCAGTCGGCAATACGGCCTCGTCCGGTTCGACTTTGAACGTCCGGTGGCGGAGATTCTCCCCTTGTCCGCGAATCTGCCGCAAGAACCCATTTCGGCACTGACCGAGGTCGATGGCACTCTGTATGCCGGGACTCGCGATGGGAGCCTGCTCCGGTTCGGGATTCTGTCGAGCGAACCCGAGATCTTGGCATCGTCTCGTCGGCAACAAGCCGTGACTCCGCTGGATGGCCGCCCAGGTTTGCAGTTCAACGAACTTCTCCATGATGCCCCCCGCAAGCGTCTCTTGATTGTCCTGCATGATGATCCCAACCGAGTGAACGAACTCTGGTCCATGACACTCGACGATTTGGAGTTTCAACGCCTGTTGACCATTCCGAATGTCAACCAGCCCCCGGACGCCTGGTTGAATGGGGAGACATTGATCCTCGCTCGGGATTGGATTGTGCGCTGGGATCTGGCAAAAGATCAGGGATCATTGACGGGCAGCTACGCGTTAGGAGACTTGTCACCGACTCGGGAGTTGGCGCTCCCCTTTGTCCGACGAGTCGCCTTTTGTCAGGATGCGATCTGGTGGCTGGCTCAAACCGGCGGTCTCTACCACTTATCCCCCGGCACGGATCCCCCTCAGGCCCACTTCCCCGACTTCGGCGGAAAACGGGAGAACAGTCCTGGATCGGATGCTAACTATTTGAGCTCCATTGACGATTGGCGTTTTCTCGCGAGCTACAACGGCCGCGTTTGGCTGGTGGAACCCCAACTGGGGAACTCAGACAATTCCAATCAAGAAAAAACGCCGACGCAATAAGGGGAGTGAGAGCCGACCGATTTTTGAGAGATCGTGATTTGTGAGTTGGAATCGTTTCACCGCGAACAAATCGGTGCGGAACGAAGAACTGTTATCAAAACCTTGTTGGAGTTCGAGACATCGATGCACGTCGACCTATTGAAGATATTGGAGCGGGTTTCCTTGGGGGAACTCACCGTCGCGGATGCGTCCTTGGCGTTGGGCAACTCGCCTAGTTCCGCTGGTCGGACGTCGTTACCGTCCGCTGTTCGGGACGATCTCGATTTTGATCTGGATCGAGCGCGGAGGTGTGGGTTTCCGGAAGTCGTGTATGCACCGGGCAAGTCTGATGAGACGCTCGTGGCGGCTTTTGATCAGTTGACGGACGCAGGGCAGAATTGTCTGGCGACCCGATGCACCTCATCTCAAGCGGCGGCGTTGAAGGATCGTTTCCCAGACGTGATTCACAACGATTTCGGACGAACCGTGCGACTGAACCAATGCGATGACGCACAGGGGATGGTGGCTGTGGTCACAGCAGGAACGTCCGACCGTCCTGTCGCGGAGGAGGCCATCGAGACATTGAAATGGATGAACGTCCGTACCAGCCTTCACATGGACGTCGGCGTCGCCGGTCCGCAGCGGTTTTTGCGAATCAAGGATCAGCTGCATGAAGCGGACGTGGTGATTGTCGTCGCGGGAATGGAGGGGGCTTTGCCATCGGTTGTCGGAGGCTGGATGGACTGTCCCGTGATCGGGGTGCCGACAAGCGTCGGCTACGGGGCAGCCTTCTCTGGTGTGGCCGCCCTGCTGGGGATGCTCAATAGCTGCGCGTCGAATGTGACCGTGGTCAACATTGATGCCGGATTTAAGGCGGGCTACGTTGCGGGAATGATTGCGAGAAAAACGGCGGAATAATTGTCATGGTCGTGCCAATTCCGGCATGTCATGAAATGGGGAACATCGGACAATCTCTAACAAAGGGTCCTGATGTCTCCCGTTCGTCGATTGACTCTCGAAGAAACCTGTCGGTGAATGGGGTAAAGTCCGAGCGCAGTCGCCGAATCGGACCTAAAGTCGAAGGAGGCTTGAACAGCCCAACCTTCACTGAGCCCGCCCCCGATTGCAGTTATTCCGATGGCCCCTTCCCCAGAGATCTCTTCGCAAGGTGTGTCGTCATCCTGGCTCACATGGGATGAATTGACGCCGGGCTTTCAGGAAGAGTGGCGGGAGTTGTGCCGGCATTCGGACGCAGCGAGTCCCTTTCAGACGCCCGAGTTTTTCCTTCCGGCGATGAAGCATCTTCCGGGACTGCATCCCCCTTTGGTCTTTTCCGCACGCGCGAATGGACACTTGGTTGGTCTCGGACTGTTTTCAGTTGTGGCGTCGTCTCTGCGGATGCCGTTGCCGCATTTGCGGTGTTGGCAGACGCCGCACACATTTTGCGATGGCATGGTCCTCCGCGCCGGTTTCGAGGAATTGGTACTTCAAACGTTCTTTTCGCAGATTGTGAGCGAAGGACGCTGGCACGCCGTGGAGTTCCCGCGTTGTCCCGTCGATGACATGGGATCCGTGTTGGCGGATCAGGCTGCGGATGAGGTCGGGGTCCGCACGTATCACGGAACGTGTTGGGAAAGGGCCGCTCTGCGGATTCCGGATGCAGGGGAAGCCACGCTGCTCCGATCCGTTTCCTTGGCTCGGTCGCGAAGCCTTCGTCGCGGGATCAAAGAACTCCGCAAGCACGGCGATGTCCACTTTGACTCGGAACGGGATCCCCGCAGGATTCCCGGCTGCCTGGAGGAATTGCTCCGACTTGAGCACCTCGGCTGGAAAGGGGAGCTACACACTTCTCTGGCCTCCGAAGAATCAAGCAGCCGGTTCTTTCGAGATGCCGTGCTGGCGATGGCCGAAGAGGACCGCTGTGCTTTCTCTCGATTGAGGGTCAGAGACCGTACGGTCGCCAGTGTCGTCCATTTCCTTGCCGGGAATGCGGCATATGCCTTCAAGTTGGGATGGGATCCCGAATTTGAACGAGGCTGCCCCGGATTTCTGATCAAGGCACAAATGGTCGCTGAAGCTCCTCAGATCTTTCCGGAACGGGATCTGATCGATAGTTGTGCTTCCACCGGATCGTTCATCGAGCGGGTCTGGCCGCACCGTCGAGGCTACTGTCTCAAGTTGTTTGCGACGTCCTCCATCGGGCAGGCTTCGGCACAGGTTATGAGCGGGCTGCGGCGATTGAAACGAAAGACCAAAGAACTCTCGTCGCGATTCTGGCCTCGATAATGCTTGTTGTCTGTTTTGGAATTCGAGCGCGTGATGACCTTTCTCCACAACTTCTGTCATCGGTATTTGCCGCCCGTCACCGCTCAGGCCGTGCGTCCGGGGTCACACTCCG
>JAGQQQ010000230.1 GCA_020426125.1 Planctomycetaceae bacterium | reverse complement strand
GCAACACAACCTGTCATGCCATTCAACGACAATCCACGTGCACACACCCGGAATTTTCCGGATCGCAAATGTCTCGCTCGCGGTCGGAACTCTCTTTCGTCCTATTCAAACGCCGGTATTCTTGGTTCAATGCGAGGACTGTTTCTGTCCGTTTCTCGACGACCGATGGAGTCGCCCCGATGACAAACTCCCGTGGAATCCCGTTGATCCTCGTGGCCTTGTTGGCCGTCTCCTCCACGATCACCGCGGATGCCCCCCCCGCATTCGATTCCTCTCAGGGGGATGAATTGTTGGCACGGTACTTTGAAATTCAGACTCGAAATACTGAACAGGCCTGCCTCGCGGAAATTCAGTCTGCCGAAGATTGGAATGCTCAAAAAGACGCCTACCGTGCACAGCTCCAAAGCATGCTCGGACTGATGCCTTGGCCGGAGAAAACACCGCTTCAGGCGACAGTGACCGGCACCGTGGACCACGAGGAGTTCGCGGTCGAAAAGGTCCATTTTCAGTCATCTCCCCAGTTGTATGTGACCGGCAGCCTCTATGTCCCCAAAGAACGAAGCGGCAAACTCCCCGGGATCCTCTATGTCTGTGGACACGGCCGAATCGTCGAGGATGGGGTCAGCCTCGGCAACAAAGCCCATTACCAGCACCACGGGGCCTGGTTTGCTCGAAACGGCTACGTCTGTCTGATCATCGATACCATTCAGCTCGGGGAAATCGAAGGCCTGCACCATGGCACTTATCGCGAAGGGATGTGGTGGTGGAACAACCGGGGGTACACCCCCGCTGGCGTGGAAGCCTGGAACGGCATCCGTGCCCTCGATTACCTGCAAAGCCGGGAAGAGGTTGATCCAGACCGGTTGGGCGTCACCGGTCGTTCCGGTGGCGGCGCGTACAGTTGGTGGGTCGCGGCGCTGGATGAACGGGTGAAGGCTGCGGTCCCCGTCGCAGGGATTACCAGCATGCGAAACCACATCGTCGACGGTTGCATCGAGGGACATTGCGACTGCATGTATATGGTCAACAGCGAAGCTTGGGACTTCGCCATGGTCTCCGCCCTCGTCGCGCCCCGGGCGCTGCTCATCTCCAACACCGACAAAGATCGAATCTTCCCGCTCGATGGTGTCGTCGACGTCTACAACAAGACTCGGCGGATCTACAAGCTGTTGGACGCTGAACAGAGGATCGGACTCAACATCGCCGAAGGCCCGCACAAGGACATCCAGGAACTCCGCGTGCACGCCTTCCATTGGTTCGATCGCTTCTTGAAGGACGATGAACAGCTCATTCGGACTGTCGCGGAGAAATTGCTGGAGCCGAAGGATCTGAAAGTCTTCGACGAGCTTCCCAGCGACGAACGAGTCACCATCGCCCACGAGTGGTTCGTTCCCCAGGCTCATGACTCGTCGACATTGACCGAATTGCAAGAGATCATCCTCGGGAAGCCGGCCTTATCCCAGTTGGGAACAGAGCTGGGAATTCAGTCTTCCGTCGTTCAACCAGAGAACGGCTCGGTGACCGTGACACACCACAGTTTTGTGTCGGAGGAGCCCTATCGGTTGCCATTGGTGACAGTCGAACGCTCATCCGGGAACGGGACCAGCAGAGTCCATCTTCATATTCTGACACAATCAGAATGGGAGGAGACGTTTGATCAATCCGGAGACGGCCAGCTTCGTGCGGACGCCATTCCAAACGCCGCGGAAGGGGAAGTCCACGCTTATCTCACTCCGCGAGGAATCGGGGCGACAGAATGGACCCGGGATGAACGGGAGCGAACGCACATCCGCCGCCGTTTCAATTTGCTTGGACGGACGCTCGACAGTGCCCGGATCTTTGACGTACAGCGCGCGACCGAAGCCCTTCGCGCACTGTACGGCGGTGACGTTGAAATCACTCTCCATGGGGAAAACGAGGCCGCCAACTGGGCTCTCCACACCGCTCCGCTCACCCGCAATGTGACGGGGCTCAAACTTCACAACGTCACAACCGACTATCGAAGCGGTCCCTACTTCCTCAACTTGACCCGCCGAATGAGTCTGGCCGATGTCGTCCGCCATGTTTGTCAACATTGTCCGGAGACGGACGTCACCTTTGATCGCCAGGAGCGGCAGCAAGCCTGGGAAGAGCTTTGCCGAGGAGAGTCGAAGAAACTTTAGAGCGTATACCTCCCTTCGATTCCCATCTGCGATAACCCAATCTCCGAGTCACGGAATGGCATTGCCCATTGGTGGACTCGATTTATACGTTCTGTTCAGAGAGTGAAGGATCGACAATCTTCTCGCTCTCCATTTTTGCAGGATCACTGATGATGGCCGCAGAACGCTCGCTGCGGAAATGGAATCGTTTCTGAAGGCAGGCTTCCCGTGAACCAGACGTCGACCGCACAGCAGATTCTCACCGTTCAGCAGCACATTCTTCAGGAGCAGAAGCGCTTCCCAGGAGCTTCCGGCGAATTCTCGTGGTTGTTATCCGGGATCACGCTGGCCACCAAATTGATCCAGGCCAAGGTCCGTCGCGCCGGCCTGACCGACATCATTGGAGAACAAGGCGAGGTCAACGTCCAAGGGGAGGTCCAGCAGAAGCTGGATGTTTATTCCAACGATGTGCTGGCCCATTGCCTGAGCGTCCGCGAGAGCATCGGGGTGCTCGCCTCCGAAGAAAACGAGAATCCGATCATCGTACACAAGGGGTCCGAGAACGCGAAGTATGCCGTGATCTTCGACCCTCTCGACGGCTCCTCGAACATTGATGTCGGCGTCAGTGTGGGAACGACGTTCTCGATTATGAAGCGTCCAGAGGATGCGGCTCTGAATGATCCGGAGAAATGGATCCTCCAACCCGGCTCGGCACAAGTGGCAGCGGGGTACGTCGTCTATGGATCTTCGACGATCCTGGTTTACAGCGTTGGGAACGGTGTCCACGGATTCACGCTGGATCCAGCGGTCGGGGCCTTCATGCTGAGCCATCCCAATATCAAAATGCCGAAGCAGGGGAAGTATTATTCCGTCAACGAAGCGTACCGTGACACATTCCCAGAGCAATATGGCCGCTACATCGACTCCCTGAGACGCGGAGACTTGGGGAAGCCGTACGCCTCGCGGTACATCGGTTCAATGGTCGCCGACGTGCATCGAACTCTGCTGAAAGGGGGCGTGTTTCTCTACCCGGAGACCAAATCCAATCCAGACGGAAAGCTCCGACTCCTCTACGAAGCAAACCCGATCGCCTTTCTCGTCGAACAGGCCGGTGGCCAGGCTCTCGATGGCACCGGACGGATCCTCGACATCCAGCCCGACAGTGTCCACCAGCGGACCCCGATCATTCTCGGCAGCCCAACGGAGATGGAGGCCTATCAGTCGATCTGCTCCCAGCAATGCTGACTCGGACCTGACGAGAGCGAGGAACGAGAGTTACGAGAGCCCGTTGTTGAACGACTCTCGGAACAGTTTGGTGAGATCTCCTGGGCCGACGTCGATTGGAGAAAGTTTAAGCAATCGCGCCTGCACGAGTGTCCCCTCAACCAGCATCGGGAGGTCGCTCTCCGAGTAGCCGAACTCCGCGATCCCTCGGGGCTGTCGCATTAACTCCATAAAGTGAATCACTCGATTGGCCAAGACATCCCCCGCAGTTTCGAGTGGGACATCCTGGATCTCCGCGCCGAGCGCCGCTGCCGCTTGAAGATGTCGTTCCGGACTGGACGGGGCCGTGAATCGGCAGACCGCTGGGGTGTGGACGATGACTGACGTTCCATGGGGGACCATCGCGTGGTCGGTCTCGTAACCAGGAGGGACATACGTTTTCACGTTCCCGGCCACGGGGTAGGCCATCGCATGTGGCAGGTGAACCCCTGCATTTCCAAACCCAATTCCTGCGTAAGACGACGCGAGCAACATTCGTCCTCGGGCTTCGTCATCATCGGAGTCCGCGAAGACACGCGGCAAATACTCCGCGATGATTCGCAATGACTCCAACGCCCACATATCACTAATCGGGTTCGCCCCTTGATAGGCGGTCCGCAAAGAGGGCCGATCCGGCTTTTCCCGTTGAAGAAAATGCCGGGCGGTGAAGGATTCCAGAGCGTGGCTCAGCACATCCAGCCCCGCGCTGGCCGCAACTTCCTTCGGGCAGGTCCTCGTGTTTTCGGGATCCAGGACTCCCAACATCGGACGCAGATATCGATTCGCAATCCCCGTCTTGACTCGTTGCTCCTCGAAATCGAATACAGCCACTGCGGTCGTCTCGCTACCCGTTCCGGCAGTCGTGGGAACGGCGATCAACGGCTTGAGCGGTCCAGGCGGTGTCGTCCCTTTCCCGAGAGTGGGGTTCACGTATTCCGTGAATTCCGCCGGCCAGGAGGAGTACAGGTTGGCCGCCTTCGCAGTGTCGATGGTCGACCCTCCCCCCACGGCCAAAAACGCATCGAACTGTCCTTGCTTCGCGACCTCGATCGCTTCCAGAAATGACCCGTCGGTCGGTTCGCATCGCACGCCGTCGAACAAATCGTAATCCAAGCCTGCATTCTTCAACGACTCGAGTGCCGTCTGCCCTGGGTAGAGATCCGCCACGCCCGGATCGACGACCAACAACACTCTTTTCGCGCCCCGATCGACGAGATCCTCGCCCACTTCCCTAGTGGCGCCGACGCCATACTTCACTGTCGACCCGGTCATCTGAAATACAGTATCATAAGCCATCGGACGAATCCTTGGTTGAACAACATTTCGGTGGCATGCAGAATGGCAAAACAGAAGGCGAAAATCGAGTGGTCTGCAAGGAATCGTCGCTTTGCTGGAGATTGTCCGGGAGTGGGACAGTCACAGCCCGACGAGGAGTCTCGTTCCTCGATCTAACCGACGATGAGTTTGGAACAACGGCACGGCATCGACAAAGACGATAGCCCGTTTGCTGCCTCTGGACAGAGCCGTTTTGTCGTAATCACGCCGTCGCCCTCCTGAAATCCTTAGGCTTCGTCTATGACGGAAATCGGCAATGACTCATTGGCACAGCGACCTCCAGGCCGCGCTGATGTCTGGCTCGCATTGGCAATCATTGTCCCAACCCTATTCGCCTACAGCCCGGTCTTTCACGCGGGCTTCATCTGGGATGACGATGACCATATTTACGAGAATGACAATCTGGACTCGCGACAGGGACTCGTCAACATTTGGCTCAGCCCGCTATCGTCACCGCAGTATTACCCGCTCACGCACACGGTCTTCTGGTTCGAACATCAACTTTGGGGCGATCATCCGGCCGGCTACCATATTGTCAGTGTTTTGTTCCACGTCGCAGGCGCCCTGCTGCTCTGGCGCAATCTTCGTCTTCTGAATGTGCCGGGAGCCTGGATGGCTGCGGCAATTTTCGCGCTCCATCCGGTCCATTCCGAATCGGTCGCGTGGATCAGTGAAACAAAAAACACCTTGTCCGGGGCATTATTCCTGGGATCAGCGCTCTCGTTCCTAAAATTCAATCTTGGA
>JAGQQQ010000229.1 GCA_020426125.1 Planctomycetaceae bacterium | reverse complement strand
CGTTTAGCCGCAAGCCCAACGGGCTGCGAGTGTGACAGCCACCGACAAAAAACGCCAAATTTCTTGGCTGCGTACGCCGATGGCGTTTCGGAGAAACGGCTTTTGCCGAGATCGATTCAGAAAGTCACTCTGTCCAATGAAGATTCACCGCGACAAGACGGTTCACGTTCGAAATCAAAAGAAGGTGGCGGTGAGTTGCCGCACTGCATCGAGAGCCCCTTCCTGAGCCGGAGTCTCGTGCCCCCCGTCGTTGCTCGCCCGTTTTTTTCCACATTGTAATGATGCCCCAATCTGCAGAGAGTTTTTCGGAGATTTTGGCGCGAACCCTCGCTGAGGGGACGCTGCACTCGCTCATTCTTGCCAACCCCCAGCGACGAGGGTTCGACGGACCGAGCAAGCAGACGGTTCGCCCCATCAAACTTCGAGGAGAGCGGACGTGGCAATGGGAACTGCAAACGGGCAAGCAGCAGTCCCATCTGAATCTCGGCGCGGCGGAGACGTTGGAACGGGCGGAAACAGAACTCGCCGCCCATTATCGCGAAGCGTATCTCTTCACGTCCGAACGGGACTACCAGATACGGTCGGCCAAATCTGGGTTGTCTATCAAATCAATGGTTGCGAAGCAGGATGCCCGGCCAACGGTCACCGAACACGATCGCACCAAATCCCGGTTGATTCCCGAGGGGGTTCCCTGTCCGTTTCTGGAAGCGTTGGGAGTGATGACTCCGGCTGGGCACGTGAAGCAACAGAAGCAGAAAAAGTTTCGCCAGATTAACCGGTATCTGGAGATGGTCAACGACATCGTGGATGCCCTCCCCTCCGAGGGGACACTGCATATCGCGGATTTCGGGTGTGGTCTCAGCTATCTCACGTTTGCGGTCCACCACTTGCTGACGGTTGTCCATGGGCGCGACGTTCGCCTATGGGGGATTGACCAGAACGAACAGGTGATTCGGCGTTGTCAGTCCATTGCTCAACAATTGTCGCTTCAAGGTCTCGAGTTCTCGACGTCGGACATCGCTCGTTGGAGAAGGATCGGACAGATCGATCTCGCCATTTCTCTCCACGCGTGTGACACGGCCACTGATGCGGCGCTTGAGTTCGCGGTGAGGTCACAGGCAAAAGTGATCCTCGCGGCCCCCTGTTGTCAGCACGAGGTGTCGCCGCTCCTCTCCTGTGAGCCGCTGGTTCCCATGTTGGACTATGGCATTTTTCAGGAGCGGTTCGCGGCGATGGCCACTGACACATTGAGAGCCATCGCACTTCGAGCCTGTGGTTACAAAGTCCAGGTGTTGGAGTTTATCGATCTGGAACACACTCCCAAGAACATCCTGATCCGGGCCGTGCGGCAGAGAGACCAACCCGCGACTTATGCGACCCGCAAGGAGTACGATCAATGGAAATCGTTTCTCGGGCTCGATCGCATTTCGATCGATGGGATTCTGGAATCGGGCGAGACCCCGCGCCCAATGGACGCTGGTTAAACGGATGACCCGTCCGTTTCGTGCTGTTATTATGTCCACTGAAGGGTTTGGTATTGTCAATTCCTTTGCCACGAATCCAGGTAGATTGTGATGATCGTGACGATTGATGGCCCGGCCGGTACGGGGAAGAGCACCGTCGCCCGGCGACTGGCGAAGGAATTGAATTTCGACTTTCTCGACACAGGCGCGATGTATCGCATGCTGGCGTTGAAGGCATTACGACAAGGAACGGACTTTGATTCCTCGGACGCTCTGGCGGAACTCGCGGAACAGACGTCGGTCGATTTTGAAGAGGGTGTTCCCATGTTGGATGGGGAACCTGTCGGAAGAGAAATCCGCACGTCCGAGGTCTCTCGGGCCGCGTCTTTTGTCGCCCGGATTCCGGAAGTCCGGCAAATCCTGGTCGAGTGGCAGCGAAATTATGCGGACGGACGGGACATTGTTTGCGAAGGTCGGGATCAGGGAACGGTGGCGTTTCCCATCGCCGAATGCAAGTTTTTTTTAACAGCCAGTCCCGATGAGCGAGCGCGGCGTCGATTGTCAGACTTGGAAGACCAGGGGATCTCTGCGAATTATGACGATCTGTTGCAGGAACAGATCGAACGGGATGAACGGGATTTGAATCGCCCGGTTTCTCCCTTGAAAGCGGCGGAAGACGCCATGACGATAGATACAACGGAATTATCAGTGGTCGATGTCATTGAACAATTGCGAGGCATTGTTCAGCAGCGGATGTCGCAATCGGCGTGAGGGGAAATCGGTCACACAGGCAATTTTGTCAAAAGCCTTAGGGGAGCGAAAAACGGTGTTTGACATGGTCTCTCCCCCTGCATAGATTGATATTCGCCTCGCAAATCCAATCGGATTTGATTTTTCCCAGAATCATTTCTCCCGTTTTCGTTCGACAAATTCCCTGTCACCCTGTTCCTTGGGGGCAGGATTTGGGCAAAAAGGATTGAAACAGATGATGCTTGGTGAGCTGATACCCAGCGGCGGCGGAGACGCGATCCCTTTGCTTCAGAGCAAGATTTTGATCGGGCGCCGCAGCAGTTGCGATATCGTGCTTCCCTTCCCCAATGTTTCCTCGCAACATTGCGAACTGGAATTGCTGAACGGCTACTGGCAGATTCGGGATCTTGGCAGCCGTAACGGGATCAAGATCAATGGGGAACGAGTCGACACAAAGTGGCTGCACCCGGGGGATGAGGTCTCGATTGCAAAGAATCACTTTGAGATCCAATACGAACCAGCAGGTCAGGCTCCCGAAGAAGAAGATGTGTTCGCTATGAGTCTGCTTGAGAAGGCAGGACTTGAGAAGAAGAAGGCAGAAATGCGTCGGATGACAATGCCGAAAGCGGCCCGCAAACCGGCGACCAATCAAAACTTCGATGCCGATGAGGACGCCGCTATGGATTGGCTGCTCGGGGATTGACCAATGAAGGAACTGGTTGAGTGGGATCGCGAAAGCCCAAAAAGAAAAAGGTGCGGGTCGCATTTCGCAAGAACCGGCAGAAGCGCGCCCGTCAATCCGACCTGACACGTGAAGCGGATCGGAATCCCGAAGCGGTATCCGATTTGGAGTCGACCGAACGACTCACAGGCAAGGGGAGCCTCTCCCGCCATCGAACCGTTGTCGTCGATTCAGAAAGAGACCAACGAGAATCGGGTCTCGTGGAGTTCCGCCCCGGTCGCGTTCTCTTTGCCATCGGAGCCAACAATTGCCGAGTCCAGGATGTGGAGACTGGAACTGTTTGGAACTGTACAATCCGCCGCGTCGTGAGAACGATGCTGCGAGACACTCGAAACGCAGTTGTCGCCGGGGATGAAGTCCTGTTTCAACCGGTGGATGATACTAACGGAGTGATTGAGCGAGTGGAACCGCGTCGCTCCTCACTGAGCCGGGTCAGCCGTCACGCGGCCCATGTCATTGTTGCCAACGTCGACCAGGCGGTGATCGTGGTCTCCTTTGCGGAACCGGCACTGAAGCCGGGACTGATCGACCGCTTTCTCTGCGGGACCGAGAAGGGAGGCATCCGCGGGATTGTCTGCTTCAATAAGTCCGACCTGGGAACCCCGGCGGATCTCCAGCCATTAATCGGACAATACGCTCGGCTGGGGTACACCGTCGTCTTAACCAATGCTCTGACCGGACGGGGGATTCCCGAGTTGCGTCAGATTCTTGCAGGGAAAGAAACCGTGTTTACTGGTCAAAGCGGAGTGGGAAAATCGTCGCTGCTTAATGCGATCCAACCCGAGTTGAGCCGTCCGACGTCCACCATCTCCTCAGACACGCAAAAAGGCCGGCATACGACCCGGGTAGCGGAACTGATTCAACTTGACGCCGGGGGCTGGGTCGTCGACACACCCGGCATTCGGCAACTTCAACTCTGGGATGTCGCCCAGGAAGAACTGGAACATTTGATGATCGAGTTCCGGCCCTTTGTGCAGTTCTGCAAGTTCCCGAATTGCAGCCATCTGTTGGAGGAAAGCTGTGGGATCCGCAACGCTGTTGACGATGGGCTCATCTCACCCTTGAGATATCTTAGCTACTGTCGGATGATGAAGGACGAAGCCGATGGATAATGTGTCCGTCACCGTCATTTTGGATTTGACTGTCCGTTGAAGGAATGTTCGATGGCTCATTCTCCCCGTTTTCTGGAGATCGTGAACGACGCGAAGTCCCGTATTCGGGAATGTCAAGTTGCCGATGTCAAACGAATGATGGACGACAACCAGCGATTCACGCTGATTGATGTCCGGGAAGAAAGCGAGTTTGCGAAAGGGCATCTTCCGGGGGCAATCCATCTCGGAAAGGGAATCATCGAGCGGGACGTCGAAGCGAAGGTTCCCGACACCGCGACCAAGCTGATTTTGTACTGCGGAGGAGGATATCGTTCGGCGCTGGCCGCCGATGCCCTGCAAAAAATGGGTTACCAGGATGTGATTTCGATGGATGGGGGATGGAAGGGCTGGAACGCCGCTGGATACGATGTCTCTGAAGGAGGGAATTGAGACAGCGTGTCAATTGCTCAGTCCCGCTGTGAGAATGCCCGGGACAGAACTTGACAGTCTGAAAACCCCGGCCTAAAAACGGATCTTGAGAGAGGAGCAGCGACGTTTCGCTGGCGAGATTTACCGGACGAACTTGGAGGACGGCTCGGAAACCTTGGACGACCGGAAGAATTGTTCAAAGTGTTTCCGTCTGGCCACCGATTCAACAGGGACGCCCCCGCAACGCAACTGTCGAATCTTCGTGACTGTCGAATCCGTTTTAGTTTCCTGGTAGCCGCTTGAGATTTTTGGCGGCACTGGCTGGCCCAAGAGAAGGCCCGAGAAAAGGACTGTTCCATGGCTCACATCGTTGCCGAACCCTGTTTTAACTGTAAGTACACCGATTGCGTCGTCGTTTGCCCCGTGGAATGCTTCTACGAAGGGGAGTCGATGCTTTACATCCATCCCGATGAGTGCATCGACTGCGAAGCGTGCGTTCCTGAGTGTCCCGTGGAAGCGATTTTCCACGAAGACAACTTGCCCGAAGAATGGGCTGGCTACAAAGAACTGAACGCCGAACTCGCTGCTCAATGCCCCGTGCTCACCGAAAAGAAAGAACCACTCGGCGGCGACGTCTCGTAATGGATTTTCAAGGGCTTCCGCCCGTCATCTGCGAATGGTGACGCGAGACTCAGAATCAAGCCGGATGGACGTTCCCATCCGGCTTTTTTGCTGCGCAGTGGGAGGGTTCCTGTCGAATCCTTGCCGGATTCCGCGACGCGTTGCCGCCCGGAGAATGAATGGGGATGGTCAATCTCCGTCGGGCAAAGGGGACCGTTCGGGAAAAGTTTTGCCGGAAAGTCTTCGCGAACACGTCCTGGTTTTCGTACGCTGAAGAGATCATTTGTCACTTCTTGCGAGGACTTGTCGGCTATGACGCATCTCTCCCGACGGGACGCACTCCGTTTTCTCACAACATCGCTGGCCGCGACGTCCCTTTCAGGCTGGTTTCCTCGACTCGCTTCCGCGGCGGCGGATATCGAAAAGCCGAAGGCATGTATTCTGCTCTGGATGCCGGGCGGCCCCAGCCAGATCGACACCTTCGACCCCAAGCCGGATCATGAGAACGGAGGAGAATTCTCTCCGATCGCGACGTCGGTCCCAGGGATCCAGATTTCCGAGCATCTGCCCAAAGTGGCCCAACTTGCCGAGCATTTGGCGATCATTCGATCGATGAAGACCAAGGAAGGAGACCACGGTCGGGCGACGCACCATCTCCGCACGGGATACCGTCCCACTGGCCCAATTCAGTACCCAACACTTGGCTCGCTGGTCGGCCACGAGCGACCCGGGAACCCATCAGGCTTGCCGAATTATGTGAGTATTCTTTCGAACCCGGTGGTCAGTCCGACGGCGTTTGGCCCGGGGTTTCTCGGTCCCCAGCACGCTCCTCTCTTGGTGGGCAACAACGGCAACAATGCCCCCATAGACTCGGAATACGGAGCCCCGCTCGAAGTCCAAAATATCGAACGCGCCGAAGGCGTCACCGTTGCTCGATCCGAAGCCCGAATGAACCTGCTCAATTTCGTCGAAGCCGGATTCGCAAAAGACCGTCCCGGTTTACCAACGAGGAGCCATCAATCCGCCTATGAACAGGCCGTCAAAATGATGGACTCACCGGCAATGAAAGCCTTTGACTTGGACGAGGAACCAGCAGAGATTCGCACCGCATACGGAAAGAACCGTTTCGGGCAAGGCTGTCTGCTCGCTCGACGGCTCGTGGAGCGGGGGATCCCCTTCGTCGAGGTGGCACTCGGCGGACCCGACGGAAATGGGGGCATCGGCTGGGATACTCACGGGGACAACTTCAATTTGGTGAAAGACCTCTGTGGGACGCTCGACCCGGCTTGGGCGATGCTGATGTCCGATCTCAAAGACCGCGGATTGCTGGAGACAACGACCATTCTCTGGATGGGCGAATTCGGACGGACCCCTAACATCAACACCAACACCGGTCGCGACCATTTTCCGAATGCCTGGTCGACCGTTCTCGCGGGAGGAGGAATTCAAGGTGGCCAAGCCTACGGAGCAACCGACCCGTCGGGGATGGAAGTCACCGATAAGCCGGTTGCCGTCAATGCCCTCCTCGCGACGCTCCTCGCCGCACTGGGAATCGATCATCAAAATCAGAATATGTCGGCGATCGGTCGGCCGATTCGCTTGGTGGAACCAGACGTTGAGCCGATTGCGGAACTCCTGGTTTAAGGCATCAGGATTCGCGGTGCGGGTTTCGTGACGCGCCGGGTGCCAGGGTTGATTCGAGAGGATCAGTGTGCCCCAGGTCAGCTTGTCCGCCAGTGCGAATGTCGTTGAGCGGACTTCTCTGGAAGTTCATCAGACGGTTGGTCGGCATTGCCACGAAGGTGAAAGAGGGCGATCGGTGTATCATGTCCCCGCCGCGACAACTGCGTGCGCATGGTGATGACAACGGCCGACAGGGTTGACTTGAATTGCGAAACAAGCATAGCACTCTCAATTGTCCCACTCGGCCCTGCCTTCCTTTTTTCCCTTTCTCGACTGGAGAGAAACATGACAATTCGCGCGGCGATTTTTACTGTCAATTTCGTTGCCTTGACTTGCATTGCGGGTCCAACGTTCGGAGCCCAGCCAACGCTCCACGACGTGGAACAGAAGAAGAACGTGCAACTTCCCAACGATCAGACGCCGAGCGCAATAATCATCTTCACATTCTCGCACTGATTTTCCGATCGATACAACTTCTTTCAATCTGTTTCCAGTTGTCGGATCCGCTGACAGCCGGACGCCGTGCCATCGCTTGTGTCGCCTGCTCATCTCATGTTGCGGTGAGAGCATCGCACCGGGCTCAGACACTCTGGCATCTACGACATGTTTACGTTCTTCCATCTCATCCAACTGCTCGCGATCGTGGGTGAAACGATGAGGAGGTCGAGCCGAGTGGTGTTCTTTGAGGCGTGGGAAACTTGATTTGCTCATGTTTCCACAAAAGAAAGGTATCACCATGAAATTCGTCGGCGTCG
>JAGQQQ010000228.1 GCA_020426125.1 Planctomycetaceae bacterium | reverse complement strand
AACGAGGAACAACACGACCAAGAGCAGTCCACCAATGGCCACCTTCTTGAGTTGGGGAAACTTGTTCCACCATTGCTCGCGTTCGGCCAGTTCGCCGATGTCGTCCGTGTCCGCGGGGGGGAGTCCCAGTTTCCATTTTCCGGACCGGTCAAAGTACATCGCCGTGCCGCAGCGCTTGCAGCGGAACTTTTGATTCAGGCGATCGACGCGAACCTTAGCCTGAACACCACAGTTGGGACACTTTGCTTCCAGGCGAAGCCACTTTTTCAGCCGCTTATGACGAGGCAGGTCGTCATCGCCGATCGGGTCCAACGCATCTCGGGAGGAAGGGGACCGGTCACTCACAAGGTGCGCTCACAGCAAGGGGATCATGCAATTTGGAAAGCGTGATATCGCCGAATTTGGTTGAGAAGGGAACCACGATTCAGTACGGGACCACCCAATCGACGTATTCATCCCGAGACCTTGCGGGCAGGTCTCCAGATGCTGATTAAAGAAACTGACAACGATTACGCTAACGTCGATCGTTACAGATTCCATTAAGCTCCGAAGAAATCTTTGCGAAGTGCGATGCCAGATGGCCTTGGCGTCTTCTATCGACGCCCTGTGGGAGACGTGCCGATTTCGAAGGCTCTGGCGACCTCCTCGGGAACGGCCAGAAGCTTTTGAGTTTCAAAGGCCACGAAGGCCCAGTTCGTCTCCGCCCGGGCGAGGAGTTGGTTCTCGCGGAACATCTCGTACTTACGGCGCGACGTGTACTTCTGCATGTCCGCGACCCAGGTGCGAATGACAATCTCATCGCCAAGAAACGCGGGACGACGGTACTCGATGAAGTGAGACCGCGCGACCCAGGCCCAGCCCCGTTCTCGGTACCGCGAGTTGGGCCAACCCTGTAAGCGAGAGTGGGCGACCGCAGCCGCTTGCATCCACGCCACATACGCGACATTGTTGACGTGGCCTTGCGGATCAATCTCCTCAGGAAGAACAGTGTGGAGGTGCTCGAAAAAGACAGTCATCCGGAAGACTTCTGGCCGAGTGTTCTCGATTCTGAAAGGGAAACTGTTTGCCGACGCCATCAATCTTTTCGGCCACTGTGATTCACCTTCGGCCAGTATTTGTCGAAATCGAAGTGGGGGCTGTTGTCCAAGTCGTGGCAGCGATTGCAGACGTTCTCACGGGCCTGAGTCAACGTGAGACGCATGTCGGCCCGAGCCGATCTGGTGTCGTCGGTCAGTTCCCCGGTCTGTTTCCATGCTTGTTCGAACTGAACATGGCGAGACCCGGGACCGTGGCAGTTTTCGCACTGCTGGCCAGCCAGATGGGGGGTTTGTTCCATGCTGGCGAAGCCGCTTTCGGATCGCCGGGCACGTTGGGGATCCCATCCGGTGGTGTGGCAGCAGAGGCATTCGGGGTCATGGATTCGAGAAATCCAGGTCGCTTCCTGGCCTTCGCGGCCTTTGCTCAGACTCTCAAAGGCGTGTGCATGCCGCGTCTTCGACCAGACGGAGTACGCGAACGTGTGGCATTTCTTGCACTGATCGGCTCCCACATAAGTCGCCTCCGAATTCGTTGAAACGGTCAAATCCTCGATCAGTTCCGGATACCGATTCTCAAGCGTCGTCTGGTAACTCGCCATGAGATCGCGCATCACCGGAAGGTTTTCGAAGCGGTCCATATCGAGTTCGAGCAACTGAAACTTCAACTCGTTCTCGGGAAAGATCCCGACGACGGCAGCGTTCTTTCCCTTTTTCCCCACTTGAACCAGCAGGGTTTCCCCCACCCACACCGGATCCTTACGGGGGTCTTCCGCGCTGCCAGCCGTGACCACCACCTGAAACTGTGGAAACTGCTGCGCCAGTTGCGTTGACTCTTCGATCGTGGAGTGAGAGAGCAACACGAAGACGGTGGCGCCTTCCTCTTTCATCTGATCGAGGATTTCAGGGAGTCGACTGGCAGGGTCATCGATCCTGAGTTCCTCTTCATTCCGGGTGACTCCAGCTGCTTCCAACTTCTCGTGAGTCGTTGCCCCGACGATGGCGGTGACGCCGACCTTCACATCTCCAACTTCTACGATTCGGTAGTCTTTCGGAGTTCCCAGGTCCTTTGTTCCAAAAATCGTGACATTCTGCCCCAAGAACGGGACATCAAAGCCGTCTTTTGACTCGAGACTGGCGTGCTCGGAATACAGTTCCGTCCCCCCGAGCATCAATTCCTCTTTTCCCAAGGCGAGTCCCTGATACCCGAGGGTGTTGAGACCGTCGAGAATGGTGGAGAACTTGAGTCGAGATTGCAGCGTGTTGACACGTTGTTCGTCGAGTGTTCCGCCCACGTCAAAGGCCGTCACAGGCCAGCCGCGATCTTCCCGAATTTGCCGCAACAGATCGCCGCGACGGGCTAACCCGCCCGATTGCCGTTCGGAGCAACCGCAGGGTTCGAGATATCCGTGTTGGTCACCAGTCAGCACGAGCACCGCCAACGGGTTCTCCCATCCCGGAAAGACTTCTTTCCGGGATGATCCGTTGCCCATGTCCGGTACGGCATCGCCGGGCTCACGATTTCGGGATCCGGAGTCAGCGCTCGGCTGACACGAACTCAGGACCACCGAGATCATGGCGGTCACAAGGAACAACGAGATCGCTGTCTTCACTGAAACTGTGCCTGTCACCTGGTTTTCCATGATATTGCTCTTGGACTCCATTCAATCCGGTGGGATGTCGACGGTGGCGTCCGTCAATTCTTGACTTCCTCGATCACGGGACAACCAAATTTGCGGAACCGGAACCGGAAAAAATGCGGAATGTCAATCTGGGGGGATTCTAATGATTGTTCCGGAAAATCCACCAGACTGGAATTGTGGAAGGAATGATGCGTCAGGTGCCGATCTGACGAGTTGGAGTGATTTCCGTAGCTGCGCTCAACAGTCGGAATTTTCCGAATGCGGCAGATCCTGCCGAAATGAACGTCACAGCACCATTCGAAATTCCGGTAGCAACAGGGAAATCGATCGTCGGCGCCGGGGAAGGATGTGCTCACTTTCCCCAATAACCAATCAGGAGTGATTGAACATGCGGAGACTCAAGATGAGAGAATGGCTGCTTTCCGCGGCAGCTATGCTGGGTGTGGCGTCGTCGAGCTACGCCCAAAACACCTACGTGCAACAAGCGGACGCAATCTTCGCCGGGAGCGAGCAAACGCTCGTCCAGCAGATCGGCTATGAATGTGTTGATCCTTGCGACATCTCCTGCGATGTCGGTTGCGATGACTGCTGTTTCTCTTGTGAAGACGAGTGCAGTTGTTATCTCGTGGACTGGGAATGGGATCTCGGCGACGAAATCTTCTGTGAAGATTCGGGATGGGACGTTGGCGGGTGGGTCCAGATGGGCTACCACAACCGCAGCACCGGCCTGTTCAACCAACACCCGGGCAACTTCAACCTCCACCAGATGTGGCTGTTCGCGGAGAAGGTCGCGGACGGCAGCTGCGGTCTGGACTGGGGGGGACGTGTCGACTTCATGTATGGGGTTGACGCGGCTGACACCCAGGCGTTCGGGAACAATCCCGGTCGCTGGGACTTCCAAAACGGCTGGGATCACGGCATCTACGGGTTCGCCCTTCCTCAATTGTACGGGGAAGTCGCCTATGGTGACGTGTCAGTCAAAGCCGGTCACTTCTACACCCTGCTGGGTTACGAAGTCGTGACCGCTCCCGACAACTTCTTCTACAGCCACGCTTTCACGATGTATAACAGTGAAGCGTTCACCCACACTGGTGTCCTCGGAACGTGGGCTGTCAGCGACGATGTTACCGCCTACGGCGGATGGACCCTCGGCTGGGACACAGGCTTCGATCAGTTCGCTGGCGGGAACAGCTTCCTCGGCGGGGCCAGCGCCAGTGTCACCGATGACGTGACCGTCACCTACATTCTGACCGCCGGTGACCTCGGCTGGCGTGGCGAAGGGTACTCCCACAGTATCGTCGCCGACGTCGCTCTGACAGACGAGTTGAACTACGTCTTCCAGAGCGACTACCTCGCTGCCGAGAACAACGGGGCTCCCGGACAGTTTGACACGATTGGTATCAACCAATACCTGTTCTACTGGATGAGCGACTGTGTCGGGCTCGGCGGTCGCGCGGAGTGGTGGAAAGCCAACGGAACATCCTACTACTCGATCACCGGCGGCGTGAACTACAAGCCGGCCGCGAACATCGTCATTCGTCCGGAACTCCGCTACCAATGGAGCCCGGCTCATAACGACGATCCCGGTATCGCCGCCGTTCCCGTGGACGAAGGAGCCATCTTCGGAATCGATGCGATCATCACTTTCTAATTTGAAGCGGATATCGTAGACAAAACGAAGTTGACAGCCTCGCCGGGATCTCCCGCGGGGCTGTTTTCGTATGTGTCGTGATATTTTCAAGCGCCTGCCGCCTCTTCGAAAAAGTCCCTTTTCGAGGAGTCCAGGCGTGCCCAGCAACACAGAAATTGATCAACGACCACCCGTCGTTCGTTTTTTTGACGCGTTCTTTCAGGAACAGAATATCAAGTGGATGCTCGGCATCGGGACTCTGATCCTGCTGGGATCGTCCACGATGCTGGTCGTCAGCCACTGGGACGACTACACGCCGCTCTGGAAGTATCTGATCCTGTTCGGCTATACGGTCTCCATTCACGTGGCCGGGCAATTCGCCTATCACCGGCTCTCGCTCCAGAAGACCGGGGCGGCATTGATGGCCTTGACGGTGCTCCTGATTCCGCTCGGCTTTCTGTCCGTGCGATGGATCCATCCTGAGGGGATGACAGTCTCGGCGATCTTTTCCCAGTTCGGGATGCTGGCCTTGCTCGCCGCGAACGCTGCATTCGCTTACTTTGCGGCTGTGCAAATCCTGACGTTGCTCCTGCGAAGATCACAGCCCACGTTGATTGGTAGCTATCTCCTGTTGTCTCTGGCGGGAGCCATCGTTCCCGTTCTTCCCGCCTCCTGGGCTCCACTCACGGCACTCGTTCTCTGGGCGAT
>JAGQQQ010000227.1 GCA_020426125.1 Planctomycetaceae bacterium | reverse complement strand
ATGCTGGGAGAGGCGATCGATCAGGCAGGACTAGCTCGCAATTTGGGTAACCTTGAGGGTGTGGGCATGTTTGCGCTTGTTTGAAGTGATTGGTATACCGTGTTCCGAATGAATGGAATGTTTTGTAGAACGGAGCGCGAACAATGGCGAAGGCGGTCTCAGTCGGTTTAGAAGAGGTGACAGGTTGCTTTGCACAACTGGACGATCCCCGGTCCAGCATCAACCGCCAGCATCCGCTGGAGAGCGTCCTGGTGATTGCGATCTTAGCAATCCTGGCAAGGGCGTCTGGTCCCACATCAATTGCAAAATGGGCAGCACTTAAGGCCGAGTTCTTAACACGTTGCCTCAACTTGCCCGCGTGTGTCCCCGGCAAGGATGTGTTCCGTCGCGTTCTTCCTCGGCTTCGACTTCGGCAACATCAACGGCTCCGGCACCGGCCGGGTCGTTTAACCCGCATTGCGCACCGAGTTGGTCGGTGATTGCGGGTGGGGGGTGTTTCGGGGGAGGGCCTGGCTGGATGTGAGTCGGATCGCTGGAGAGCAGCGATGTGGTCCGATTGTTGGTGTGATGGGAAGGGGATTTTCCGTTCTGAAGGGGGAGTGGGATGCGTGAAAATCGTTCCTCGAGTGTCTTTTTGGGCAGCCAAAACATGACCACACTGCCCCAGACAACGGTCTGCGGCTTCCACGTGACATTGCCATGTTGCCGGAACCTTCGAAACAGATGAGGTGGAAACAACGCATCAAATTCCGCGACAATCTGCTGCCGATACGAACGGCGTCCCTGCTGACGATCCATGACTTCGAGCCTCCCTGCTCACCGATGCGTTCATCACCGAACACAAGTGAACCAAAGGCTCAAAGTCTTTCAATCCCATTCTCTTACGACACCTCAATGACCCATCTCGTGAACAGCGTTGCGTTGCGCCCGGTACTGGAATCTGATCGACAACCGGGGCACCTGGCCTGGGGTTGGAATTGACGTGGCCGTCTGTTTGGAGTGCGGTGACTCGTCACCGCTTTGCTTTATCGCAGCTCGGATTCCCTTCGACTTCGGTCTGGTGATTGGAATGCTTCCCTTGAGAGAAAGCTCCGACGAGTCGGAGCACTCCAAAGAAAGAAACTCAACCAGGCCGAGAGTTGGCTTCACGCCTCTCGACCGAAAGCGAGCATCGTGATGTCGTCGTTCTGCGGGCGGCCTTTGGCGTGTCGGCGGACATCTTCCCGAAGAGCGATTCCGAGTTCCCGGGGATTGGGAGAGGCTTTGGCGACGAATTCGCGGAGTTGCTCCATGCCGTAGAGTTCGTTGTCGGGGTCCATGGCTTCGCTGACGCCATCGGTATAAACCAGAACGGTCTCGCCAGGCGCGATCTCCCGTTCGGCCTGATCGAAGGTAAAACCTTCCAGGACTCCGATGGGCAATCCAATCATCTCGTCGTCGAACTCTTCAATGGTCCCATCCGGCTTGCGGATCATCGGGGACATATGCCCCGCGTTCACGACGGTCAACTTGTGCGTCTCGGGATCGAGGATCATCAGAACGAAGGTGACGAACCGCCCTTCGACGGCCTTCGCGCACATGTGGTCGTTGATGCGTGCCATCGCTTCGGATGCATCGGTCACGAACTCGCTGACGCTCCGAACGACGCTCGACATCCGGGACATCACCAGCGAGGCCGGGACCCCTTTTCCCGCGACGTCCCCAAACGCGATCCAGATGCGGCCATCTTTTGTGGGGATAATGTCGTAGTAATCTCCACCGACGGCTTGGGCGGAATCATAGGAGGCGAAGAACTCGTAGCCGTCGATCTCGGGGAGATGCTCCGGAAGCAGGGCGTGCTGCACATTCCGGGCGATGTTCATCTCGTTGTCTTGCTTTTCCTTCTCGACAAAAGACTTCAGTAGCTTCGCGCTCTCGTAACTCATCGCCGCTTGACCGGCGACCGCGATCAGAATGTCGAGATCTTCGTTCTTGAACTGCGTCAAGGGGTTCTGGGTGTCGATGTTGATCGCACCGACTGGTTCTCCACGGAGGTCGAGCATCGGGACACACATCATTGACCGGATCGTCAATGCGGAGATCGATTCACTCGCGTCGAATTGTTTGTCGCTGGCGGCATCGGCCGAGAGAATTGCCTTCTTCTCTTCGAGGACGGCCTTCAAGATTGTCCGGCTCATCTTGACGGACGAATCCTCGTCCGGTCGTCGATGACGCATCGCTCGGGGGACGATTTGGCCGGTCTTCACGTCTTTGAGCAGGATGCACCCCCGGTCCGCCGCTGGAAAGATTCCAAACAGGGAATCGAGAATCTTGGGCAGCAATTTTTCTTCATCGAGTGTCCCGGCGAGGGACCGGCTAATTTCGAGGACAGCTTTCAGCTTTTCTTGAGGACGGACATCCAACAAGCCGAATCCTCCGGCATTATCGATGGCCCCGACAATCGTGGAGGCGCTATCCCCCGGTTGATCCTCCTGAATCTCGACATTCCCGATTCCAGTGGCACTTTCCAATGCTCTGCGGGCGGAATCCGTGTCCGACGTCCCCGCCGCTTGCGGGGCTTCGAAGCGACAAAGGACCGGACCAAATTTGATGCGGTCGTTGGGGGACAACCGTTGCTTTCCAGACAGACGCTGACCATTGATAAACGTGCCGTTCCCGCTTTTGAGGTCTTCCAGGATGAAGTCATCTCCATCCTTTGAGATCTTCGCGTGTTTTCGGGAGACCATATTCGAAGGCAACTGAATGTCACATTCCGGCAGCCGGCCAATCACCATTTCGCCCGCCGTCAATTCAAATGGAGTTGCCTGTCCATCTTGCAGGAGTACCAGCCTGTTCATGTGTTCGTCCTCAGCAGGGTCCGCATAACTCGATGCACGTGACGTTCCGCAACGGCGGAGATTGTATCAGAAACGACAATCGAAGTGACCGACAAGGGAGGCCTTTGCGGAACATGGGACGAAGACCTCGCTGGTGATCATTCCAAATTCCTGGCCCCGGGGAGAATCGATGTGGAAGGCAGCACCTGATGCGGGGAGAATGGTCGAATTCGTTGCGGCGATTTGCGGCTCACGAAATCGAGAAAATCGACTCCACGTTTCCTCGCAGAATTTGTCGCCCCAACGCGAGCGCGTCCGCCTCTGACCACTTCCGGCCGATGACAAAATCCTCCGCGAGGACTTTCGCAAGCACGCGGCGATACATCCGAAATTTGGGCAGGGCAAATTCTAGTTTGTACATGTCACTGTAGTAACCCACCTGCTTGTTGCGGGGAACGGCTTCCAAACGGCTGCGCGTATCGACTTCGATATAGGTCGGGATGTTCGAGTACCACCAGTGGCCGTTGGTCACCACATTGGGAAAAATCCAGGCGTAGCTGACCAGTTCCTGATTGC
>JAGQQQ010000226.1 GCA_020426125.1 Planctomycetaceae bacterium | reverse complement strand
GCGGCGCAAACGCCCCTCAAGGAGTTAGGCAATCATCCGGAAGACGAGAAGCCGGTGGCGATCTTCGAAGGCCGCTACGGACCCTACGTCAAATGGAACAAGCTGAACGCCACCATTCCCAAAGAAACGGAGATCGACTCGGTGACTTTGGAGAAGGCCGTGGAGTGGCTCGAAGAGAAAGCAAAGAAAAAAGGGATTAAGAAAAAGTCCGCCAAGAAGTCGGCCCCTAAAACGAGCGCCAAGAAGAAATCGGCGAAGAAGAAAAAACCGTCCTAAACGGATCTGTGATGCACCGGAAAGCAGGGGGCCGAAGGGATCGCTGATTTGAACCCGATACGTTGCGGCCAGGAAGATTTTCCAATCCTCGAAACGCGGTCATGAAGATCGAGAAAACAGACTTTCCTTCGCCAGCCGTTCACTCAGTGAGAGATGGACGAGTGTGTCAGGTCTGTTTATCGCAGCCAACGAACCTGCAAATCATCAAACTCTGCAACCCCTCCGCTCGTGACCTCCATGCGGATTCGGAATCGGCAGGGGCCATCGGTCCGGCGGATCATCCGAAACGTTTGCCAGTCGGAAGTTGGACGATGCCAAAGCAGGGCTCCGTCACGGCCATAGATGGTTTCGTAAAATGCGATTTCTCCATCTTCCGGGAGACGCTTTGGGACACGAACTCGACCGGTGATCAGGATCGTTCCTGCGCCAGGAATGGAGACCTCCGGTCCAACGACCGCAGCTTTTTTGCCGTTTAGGCCGTCGGATGGGGGCAACATCAAAACCAGGTGGGACGTCTGTCCGGTGGAATCAGAGAGGATTCTGAGTCCCGGAGAAGCCCCATTGTCCGAGGCATCCGCCCAGAGCCGAATCAACTCGGATTTGGAATCAAAACCGCCAGAGGGCAAGAGGTTTTCTGATGGTGCCACACGATCATCCAGGGACGCCATCAGTCGCCAGTGATCCTCCAGCGTCGCGAAACAGGTTGCGTCCAGGCTGCTCACGGGGGATGACAGCGGGTCAACCGTGGTGTTCCAAACCGTTCGCTGAAGTTGGCGAAGCATCATGAGTGACCGCTCGCATGCCCTTCGACCGTCTTCGTGATGGCCAGACTGGACGTCCCGCTGGGCCTTTTGAAGCCACTGGTTGGCTTGTTTCAAAAAACGGGGATCGGCGACTCGGGGCGCGACATCCATCAGACGCGATAACTCTTCCTGTACGCGTTCCATTTTGGCTTGTGTCAATTTCACGTAGGACTGAGCAACCTCCGACCGTTGCCGCTGGCTGATCGCTCGAACGTCATCGATGGCTGAAACAGCCTGATGGGTCGTGACCACGATTGCGGTATGGCGGTCGAACTCGCGAATGGTGATTTCCGTTCCGCCCGGAACCCGTTCGATTGCGAGGTTTCCTTGAGAGATCCCAGTCGGTGTGATTTCCCACGCCTGCATGGTATCCGCCCCCCGCATCAACAGTTTGACGTTTTGTGCTGACTGCGGTCCCGGGACACATTGGGCTCCGTCCTCATACCAAACGGGAAGAATGAGGTATCCGAGATCGCTTTGCAGCAAACTGGCCCGAATGGGAACCTTCGCAAGAGGCGGTCCAGATTCTAATGACGCAGGAGTGACTCGGGGATCCCAGTCGGAACGCAATGGACCGAGCAACCCACCGGGAACGTGCTTTCCCGGCTGGGACATGGTCACCGGGATCTCTCCCGCCAACCGGCCAGAACTGAGCCAAGGCTCAAGAATCCGACAATGGGCGGTGAAAATCTTCAGCGCATTCAATCGTTCGGCGTTTCCCGGCACTTCCGAGTCAAACGGGATCTGCTTCCAGAATCCGATTCCCTTAAATCCGGCAGCGAGAGCAACATACCCCTGCTGGAGGATCTGTTCCGGTTCGACAACAGGGAGCGTTGACTGCGAGCCACGGGCATCGAGCATCGTCGCCGATGGTTCCGTTTGAACGAACGTGAACATCGGTTTTCCTGGGAGAGCCCGTTCCTGTTTTCGCCGCACCTTCTCGAAACAGTCACCTGGAGAGAGTGCCGTGTGCAGCATAAAACGGCTCGTTCCCAGCAAATCGATCTGGCGATGGAACACCCGTTCGCCCCCAGCGACATCCGCGAGAATGGGGCGACGCAACCGGCGATCCGCATCCCGGACTTGATCGGTCCATGCCTGCACATACCGTTGATCAGTTTCGGGAATCCCAAAGCCCAAGATCCAAGCCCAGACACCGGCGGTTGAATCGTCGAACGAGGGAATGCCGACTCGATCGAGAACGGCCTGCTCAGTTGAGAGGCGAGGCGGTTGCGCGAGAACGCCGATGTCAAGTTCCGCGAGAGCTTGCATTAAAGGCTCGTCTCGGTAATCCGGTATCCAAACGGCCGTCACACCAGTTTCTCGAATCAGATCCAGGCTTTCTCCATGGTAGATTGTGAACACGGGAAAATAGGGATCTCCATGCTTGAGGATGCGGTCATCGCGAAGCGTAAGGACCGGTTCCCTCTCCCCTGGTTCGGAACTCCTGTCTGCAATCAGCGTCTCGGGAGCGACGACCGGACCAAAACGGAAGTCATCAATCTGGAGAGCTGCCTGGCCAGGAGGGATCGTAAAAGTCAACACCGCCTGATCGACATACAGATCCCGTTCGTCAAGAGAGATGGGACTCAAACCGCTGGCGAGTTGGCCGCGCAGACGAATCAACCGGCTCCGGACCACCTCGGTGGAGGTCTCACAGGCCAACTGTTCCCATTTTGTGAATTCGGAATAGGAATCTCCTGAAACATACATCGCGAGCGGTTCCCCCGTACGGACATCGCGCTGGTGGGGGAATCGGATTCTCAGCATGAGTTTCAAATTTCGACAATGCGATCGAACCTGCACCTGGGCTTGCAATTCCTCGATGACGCGAGCGGGGGGAATGGGGAGAACGATCCGCTGTTCTTCAGAAAGCTGAGGGGTCTCGAAAATCCAACGTTCGCAATGCTCACCCGAGTACCGGTCCGTGTCCGTGTTGATGTGCTGAAAGCGGATAGGAACCGAATCTGCCTCTTCGTAAACTCCCCAGACCTCCCCATCTTCGAAGTTTTTCTCCAAATAGGGGTTGTGATTTTGAGCCGGAAGATTGGCGGTGCAGATGCCGCTAAAAACCCACACCAAAATGACTTGTGTCATTTTTGAGCGATTCGTGTCCTCAGAACTGATACAATCGTTGGATTCGGAGTTGCTTAAGTGGTGCAGGTGCAAATTCCTCTGGATTTGCTCAAGCCCCTTGCAGTCGGTCGTTGCGATTTGGCAACATGGGGAGAGCGCTGTGTTGCCAGAACCCAACGTGGCGCCAGGACACCATGCCGATCGACGGAGGGATCGGCTTATCATATCGGCTGCCCACCGGACCATACGTCGAACCAGGAGGTGACGGTCACGCGGCAGAATGGATTTCGTTATGCACCAGAACACGGCTCGATTTCCTGATTCGCCGTCGGATGATCTGCCGCGCGAACTTGTTGAACTCGGCAAACTGATTGCCACTCTCCCCGATGATCAGTATCAACGTTTGGAAAACACTTACTCTCAGGTTGTGGATTGCGTTCGACGGAGACGGCGAATCTTGAATTTGGTTCAGGAGGCGTTGTCGCAGCTCCGGCTGGACGTGAAATACCTCATGTTTGACCTGGAGGTGACTCGTCAGGAACGCGATCAACTTCGGGCTCAGTTGGATCAATGCGATCGCGACGACTTTGGCTTCTCTCCTTAATTCTCGGTTTCGGCATCGCCTGCTGTGGAAATCGAGGGATCGGAATTCGCCGTGGGTTCATTCTCAGTTCGAAGGACTG
>JAGQQQ010000225.1 GCA_020426125.1 Planctomycetaceae bacterium | reverse complement strand
CATAGAAACAGCAGCGTTTTCTGTAAGATCACCTTGACCAAGATCACCAAGAACAGGGGACAAGGACAATCGACTCCGCCGAATTGCCAGTTGTATTTCGCGCGCAAGGGATCACCAAAGACTACCAGATGGGCGAGGTGACGGTCTCCGCCCTGCGCGGTGTGGATTTGTCGCTGTCAGAGGGGCGGTTTGTGGTGTTGTTGGGACCGTCGGGAAGCGGAAAGTCGACGCTTTTGAATATCCTCGGCGGCTTGGACGTTCCCACTTCCGGAAAGGTGTTTTACCGGGACAAGGATCTGACCACGGCCACTGAATTTGAACTGACGCAGTACCGCCGCCAGCACGTGGGGTTCGTCTTTCAGTTTTACAATCTGATCCCGAGTCTCACCGCGAAAGAGAACGTGGCCCTGGTGACGGAAATCACTGGGAATCCCATGTCTCCAGAGGAGGCGCTCTCACTCGTGGGCCTCGGGAAACGGATCGATCATTTCCCGTCCCAACTGTCGGGTGGAGAGCAGCAGCGAGTCGCCATCGCACGGGCCATTTCCAAACGCCCGGACGTGCTTCTCTGCGACGAACCGACGGGAGCACTCGATGTCCATACGGGAATTACCGTTCTCGAAGTCATCGAACGGATTAACCATGAACTCGGAACGACCACCGTCGTGATTACTCACAATGCGATGATCTCCGCGATCGCCGACGATGTCATTTCGATGAGCGACGGCCAAATTTCGGAACAACATCGGAACGCGGAGAAGATTCCCGTTGGCCAGTTGCAGTGGTAATTTGGACGCACCAAGACAGGGGGAGTTAATGCTTCCCGCTCGCCTTTCAAAGCCATGAGCGCACTCGATCGCAAGCTGTTTCGCGACCTGCGGCAGATCCCCGGCCAACTGCTGGCGATCAGCCTGGTGATGGCGTGTGGGGTCGCGGTGTTGATCATGTCGGTGGGGACGCACCGGTTCCTCGATCACTCGCGAGACACGTACTACGAACGGAATCGGTTCGGAAACATCTTTGCCGTCGCAAAGCGAGTCCCTCGGACCGTGGGGGAGCGTCTGCGGGAAATCCCCGGGGTGGGGGCCGTCGACCTCCGAATTATGAACGACGTTGTTCTCGACGTCGCTGGGTTGGATGAGCCGGTTGTCGGGCGGTTGATTTCATTGCCTCTGAATCGGATCCCGCCCCTGAATCGCCTGTATCTCAGACGCGGTCGACGTCCAAATCCTCTTCAACCCGGCGAGGTGCTGGCGAGCGAAGGGTTCGTGAAAGCGAACAAACTGGCGTTGGGGGATTCCGTTCAGGCCGTGATCAACGGCCGACATCAGGAACTGCGAATTGTCGGCGTTGCTTTATCTCCGGAATACATCTTCCAGATTCGGCCCGGAAGCATCCTGCCGGACGAGCAACGGTTTGGGATCTTTTGGATGGGAGAACAACAACTGGAAGCCGCTTTTAACATGGAAGGGGCGTTCAACTCGGTTTCCCTGTCATTGATGCACGGAGCGTCCGAGGAACAGGTGATCGAAGCAGTCGACCGGATTCTCAAGCCGTATGGCTGCACTGGCGCCTACGGCCGCGATCGGCAAGTCTCCGCCCGATTCGTTGACGACGAAATCAAACAGCTCAGAGCGATGGCGTTCGTGGCTCCGTCGATCTTTTTTGCTGTCGGCTGCTTTCTCCTGAATGTTGTGCTCGCGCGACTCATTGCCACTCAACGAGAACAGATCGCAGCCCTCAAGGCATTCGGATACCACAACTATGAAGTCGGGACACACTTTCTCAAGTTCGTGTTAGTAATCGCATTGGTCGGCTGTTCCATCGGAGCGTTCGGTGGAGAGTTCTTGGCACGGTCGATGGCGACGATGTATGCAGAGTTCTATCGCTTCCCGGCCTTGAAGTATGAAACCGATTGGCCCGTCAACATTGCGGCGGTCGCACTCACGGTGATCGCGTCCACGTTGGCCACTCTGCGGCCTGTCTGGAGAGCGGTTAGCCTCCCTCCGGCCGAGGCGATGCGGCCCGAACCTCCCGCGAAATTCCGCCGCACTTTGATGGAAACGCTGGGGATTGGTCGGCTCCTCACCGCATCAGGAAGGATGACGTTTCGAGAGTTGGAACGGCGGCCATTGAAATCGTTGATGTCGGCTCTGGGCATCGCCTGTGCCGTGGCGGTGCTGGTGCTGGGGAACTTTGGCGTGGACGCAATTGATTACTTGATCCGTTTTCAGTTTGTCTTGGCGCAGCGATTTGACGTCGCCGTCACCTTTATTGAGCCCACGAGTGAGGGAGCGGTTCACGAGCTGGCCCACCTTCCGGGAGTGATGACGGTGGAATCCTACCGCGCGGTCCCGGTCCGGTTTCGGTCCCGTCACATCACTCACTTGGGTGCGATCACAGGTCTCGAAGACCGCCGCGATCTGAACCGGGTGCTCGATTCCAACGAACGGCCGTTGAAACTCCCCCCGAAAGGTCTCATGCTCGGCGACAAACTGGCGGAGATTTTACAGGTTCAAGCGGGAGATCTGCTCCACGTTGACAATCTCGAACAGGATGACGTGCAGTTGACAATTCCTGTCAGCGGCATCTTTAAGGAGTACGCCGGAACCAACGCCTACATGTCGCGGGACGCACTCCACGAGCTGTTGCAGGAAGGCCCCTGTCTGAGCGGAGCCTATTTGCTGGTGGACTCCAACAAGCTCGAAGTGCTCTACGCGGAACTGAAAGAGACTCCACGCGTGGCGGGAGTGGCCGTGCAGAAGGCAACGATCGACAGTTTCAATGAGACCATCGCGGAGAATCAGCTGCGGATGCAGTCCGTCAATCTGATGTTCGCCTGCATCATCGCCTTCGGAGTCGTTTACAATACCGCCCGCATTTCCCTTGCCGAACGGAGTCGGGAGTTTGCGACGCTGCGTGTGATTGGGTTCACGCGAGGGGAAGTGTCTCGCGTGATTCTGTTCGAGCTTGGCATCCTCACGTTACTCGCAATACCGCTGGGGTATGCGATCGGCTATGGCTTCTGCTCAGCCATGGTGAAAGGCTTCGAATCCGAGATGTTTCGCATTCCCGTAGTGATCAGCACCCGAACAATGGGACTCGCCGCTGGAGTGACAATCGCGGCTGCCTTTTTCTCGGGGTTGACGG
>JAGQQQ010000224.1 GCA_020426125.1 Planctomycetaceae bacterium | reverse complement strand
CGGACCATGACATCTACACGGTGGCGATTCCCGTTTCCCTGGAAAAGGTGACCGGATTCCGGTTGGAAGCGCTCACGGATCCGAGTCTCGTCAACAAGAGCCTTTCCCGTGCTAATGGGAACTTCGTTCTGACGAATGTTTCCGTCACTTTGAAAACGGATGAGATCGCACAGGAAATCAAGATCGCGTCCGCGAAAGCAGATTTCGAGCAGAATGGTTGGCCGGTCGCACATGCGATCGATGGCAATCCTCAATCCGGTTGGGCGGTCGACGGCCATAACCAGGCGGTCAGCCGCGCCGCGTCTTTCACCTTTGCCGAACCCGTGAACGAGTCGCCGGACGCTCAGTTGGTGATCACACTGGCGCACGAATCCGCGCATGCAAAGCACAACATTGGCCGTTTTCGTCTGTCTGTGACTTCCGTCCAAGATCCGCCCCCCGGGGGCGCGGTCGATCTTCCAACCGATTTGATCACGGTTCTCATGAAGACCGATGACGAACTCCTCCCCGCCGACAAGAGCTCACTCGACAGATTCTATCGGGAATTGGCCGCGGCACATGAGCCGGTTCGCCAGCGAATCGCTCAATGGGAAAAGGAACAGCAGGCGGTCCAGGAATCGGTTCGAACGACCCTGATTACGGAAACTACAATGCCTCGGGAGGTGCGAATCCTCCCACGCGGGAACTGGCTCGATGACAGTGGAGAAGTTGTGCGGCCGGCGATCCCCGCGCGACTCGGAACTTTGAACACGGGAGATAGACGCGCCACTCGGCTTGATCTGGCAACATGGCTGGTCCAGCCCGATCACCCGCTCACGTCTCGCGTCTTCGTAAACCGGATCTGGAAACTGCTGTTCGGCAATGGCCTGTCACGGTCACTGGAGGACGCCGGCTATCAGGGAGAATGGCCAACACACCCGGAACTTCTCGACTGGATGGCGGTGGACTTTGTCGATTCCGGATGGGACATCAAGGCGCTCATCAAGCAAATCGTCATGTCCGAGACGTACCAACAGGAGTCGGCGGTTTCGACCGAGAAGAGGCAACGTGATCCCTACAACAAATGGCTCGCCCGGCAAAGCCGGTTCCGGTTGAGTGCGGAAATGGTTCGCGACAACGCCCTCAAAGTCAGCGGCCTGCTGGTGGAGGATTTGGGGGGACCGTCCGTGAAGCCCTATCAACCAGACGGGTATTGGCAACACCTCAATTTTCCCGCCCGATCCTGGCAGCACGACACAGATGACAACCAATATCGTCGCGGCCTCTACACATTCTGGTGCCGATCCTTCCTTCACCCAAGCTTGCTCGCCTTCGATGCCACTTCTCGCGAGGAATGCACGGCCGAACGTCCCCGATCCAATACCCCTTTGCAAGCTCTCGTCCTATTGAATGATCCCACTTACGTCGAAGCGGCACGGGTCCTGGCGACGAAGGCATTCCATTCCGCCGATAGCGATTCCGCACGCATTGACTGGATGACTCAGCGAGTCTTGCAACGCGATCCGACTTCCCAGGAACGGGCGATTCTGCTCGAACTTCTGAGAATGGAACTCGAACGCTATGGATCGAATCCAAAACTGGCTCAGGCCACCGTTACGAATGGCATGAGCCCATCTCCCGAGCATCACCAGTCTGAGATAGCCACCTGGACCGCTATCGCGCGAACTTTGCTCAATCTTCATGAAACGGTGACTCGGGAGTAGTGTCTCGGCAAACAGTGATGACGACGGCATCAGTCGCACCACTGTGAAAATCTCAAACGCCGGAAACCCGGCCGAGGAAAAAGATACGGAACCAGCATCAGTTCACGAACGATGTTTGACGCTGTAGACGTCAGTGGGAAAGTGAGAAAGTGTGGCGTTGGGCGGGGGGAGAGAGTCGGGGAAAGAGCGGAGCCCTCAGATGATCACTTGTTGTCAGATGTTCAGACTTTTGTTCTTGGGGACAGAAGCCTGGACGTTTTGGCAGCGAGGGACGGGTGTTCACAAACATGCGGCATTCGATGTCCGCCTTGTGAGTCGGAACAGTGGGGCGAGATTCGCCGTCGGGTGTTGACGGGAGAACTTCGTAAGCGAGCAGCGTGTAAAGAGTATGAGATTCACTGGGAGACGCTGCAGAAGATTCTGACGCACACCGCACCGCCGGGGTATCGGCGGACGAAGCAGCGGGCCTCGATGGTGGAGAATGATACGGGCGTGGCCGAGATCGACGGCAGTATGCTGCTGAAACACCAGACGCGTTTGCTTGCCAATCTGAAGGCAAAGGGTGGGTCTCGCACAACCGCACAGCACTAAGCACCGGTGGAATTGTTTCTCGATGAAACCGGATTTCTGTGGATTGTGGATTTCGGGTTGAGAGTTGGTGTTGATCTGCGAGACTGGAAGCTGATGGAGTTTGACTCTTAATCAAGGAAAAGGTCATGGCCCGTCCCGTGGAACGATTTGTGGCTCCCCTGTCCAAGAACGGATTGGCCTGGCTGACGGAGGCTTGGAAGACGGCAATTCTCATTGTTTGCGATCTCGGGCTCATGCCATTTTGTTGAGTGCCGAGCAGTGGACCGTGCATAGTCTATGCCTGGTTGGACCACTGGGACTCGGATCAGGATTTGGAGGACGCCCCTCGCAGTGGAGCGCCTCCCAAGCTGAACGAAGACGAAGCACCGATTGCGATCGAGGAACTCAAAGAACGTCCGCATGATCCGCGACGCGTGTAGAAACGCATCCAGGCACGGACCCTCAGAACGGATTGTTTACGGTAAACTTGTCGAAATCCGAGGAAATAACTAGCTTTGTTGGATACGGCGTCACGTGAAGCGTGACACTCCCCCCCTCGGACGAAGTGTGTTGGGACGGTTTCGGAATTCGAACCACCCATTTCCGTGTTTTTTCGACGGTTCCTCCTGGCCTCACCGAGAAACCCCCCGTTCCTTTTCATCGTATTTCCGACCTGCCATGCGACGGGGGATTGAAAAACATCCCGTCCTTGCCCCTTTTCCTGATTCGACAATAAGGCGATTCCAAACAGATGTCCCACCCCCCACATCTTGTGATGAAACTGCAACTGCTGCGAACTTTGTTATTCCTCTTCCCGATCTTGATGGCCACCCCAGTCGCCGGCGCGGCTGAGCCGTTTGAGTTCCAACAGGACGATGTCGTCGCCATTTACGGCAACGGCCTCGCTGATCGGATGCAACACGATCCCTGGGTGGAGACCGTCCTGCAAAGCCAACTCAAGGGCAGAAACGTCCGGTTTCGGAACATGAGTTTTTCCGGGGACATGGTTAACAGACGTCCCCGAAACCAGGGGTTCACGAACGATGAAGAGTATTTGCAACACGTGGGCCCCAGCGTGGTCTTCATCATGTATGGATACAACGAGTCGTTTGGCGGACCGACCGGGGCCGATGCTTATCAGAAGGAACTGACCGCACTGGTGGACAAGTACCGGACCTTACGCAAAGAAGCGGGAGTCAATGCCCGGTTCGTCCTGTTTAGTCCTATCGCCTACGAACAGACGGGAGACCCGAATCTCCCGGACGGGACACAACTCAATGCCAACCTCGCAGCCTACACGGAAGCGACCCGTCGCGCTGCTGCGGCCGCGAACGCCACATTCGTCGATCTCTATTCCCCGACTTTTCAGTTGTTCGCCGCCAGTCAGGACCGGTTCACGCTGAATGGGATCCATTTAAACGCAAAAGGTTACTGGGAACTCGCCGGAATGATTTCCGAAGCTCTCCTGGGGAAACCGGCTCCGCCGAAAGCGGGTCTCACCGGAATCTACTCAGCTGTTCAAGATAAGAACTGGCACTGGCACAACCGGTACCGGGCGACCGATGGCAACGACATCTGGGGGGGGCGTTCGACGCTGACCTTCGTGAACAACCAAAGTAATGCCGACGTGCTCAAGCACGAATTGGAAATGCTGGACGTAATGACCGCCAACCGGGATCCCGTGATTTGGGCGGCCGTCGCGGGACAAAAGATCGAAGCCGACGACAGCAATGTCCCCCCTCCAGTTCCTGTCATCTCGAATGTCGGGGGAGGAAGTAAAAGCTCCAGCGCAGCCAAAGAAGGAAGCGTCGACTATCTCAGTCCCGAAGAGAGCATCGCTCAAATCACGGTGCCCGAAGGCTTCCAGTTGAATGTCTTTGCCTCGGAAGACATGTTCCCGGACATGGCCAACCCCGTTCAGATGCAGGTCGACAACAAAGGCCGTCTCTGGGCGGCCTGCTGGAATACCTATCCCAAATGGGAGCCGCTCAAGGAAATGAACGACAGCCTCATGATCTTCGAGGATCATGACGGCGACGGTGTCGCTGATGAACGGAAGATTTTCGCCCATGTCCACAACCCCTTGGGTTTTGAATTCTGGGGAGGCGGGGTCGTTGTCACTTCGGGACCGGACTTGTTGTTCCTCGAAGACACAGATGGCGACGACAAAGCGGATAAGCGAACCATTCTGTTGCAAGGCCTGGGGACGTCCGACACGCACCACGCCGCGAACAATCTGATCTATGGTCCCGATGGGGGGATTTACTGGCAGAGTGGAATCTTTCTCGTTCACAACCACGAAACGCCCTGGCGGCAGAACCTGAACATCGGTGAGTCAGGGATGTACCGCTTCGATCCCAGGACGTTTGTGATCACTCCTCACGCTGGAAACTCCCCCAATCCCCACGGTACCAGCTTCGATTACTGGGGCTACTGCT
>JAGQQQ010000223.1 GCA_020426125.1 Planctomycetaceae bacterium | reverse complement strand
AGGCGGGATTGGGGCTTTGGGGCTCGGGGGAATGGGAGGACTCACCAAAGGAAGGTTCCTTGTCGGGATGACGGGCTGATCTCCAGGAAGTCGGCGCCCGTGTCGGAGTCGGTCAGCTTAAGGCAGGCGACGCCGAGGGCGAAGGCACGGTCGTCGTGATGGATTCCATCCTGATGGTGGTCGATGCGAACGCGACCAGACGCGGAGTGTTTAAGAACCAACGAGGCCAGTTCCGTCTCCAGGTCATCGCGCTGAGGTCCGGGGATTTGGCCGCAATGGGGGTACCATTCCACGCGACCCTGGAGGATCAGTTGCCGCAAAGTGGTCGCGAGTTGATGGTTTCCGGCCCCCGCTTTGAAGGCGAACCGTTCGATGGGAAAACGGCTCTCAAGCCGCTGAATCGTCCCAAGTAATTGATACTCGTCGAGCACAAACAGTGTGCGGGGGAACTGGGTGGCGATGAACTTCATCCAGTCCTCCACCCAAGCCACTTTCGTGGGCGATTCGGGGGACGGCTTGACGACGTCCATCCGATCGACGATGACATGGTCGCCTTCGAGGTGGCAGACGCAGCCGACGGTGTAGTCGTGCTTCTCCGCGTAGTCGATGGCGGCGACGTAGAACCGATCGGGACGGCCTTCGTCTTGAGCCGTTCTTTCTTGTGAACGGCAGGCCACGACTTCGGAGAGTGTGAGGTAGTTCCCTTCGGCGGCTTGCCAGCGGTTGAGCCAGAGCCGCTCGAAGACCGGTTCGGGAAGCAGAGACCGTTGCTCCGCGAGCCAGTCGTCCGTGATCCACGGGGCGTGGGGGCCATCGAGAGACGAGAAATACCAAGAGGCGTTGGTGCGGGCATGTTCGCGGACTTCCCATTGCCAGCCACGACCGACTCCCGCGTTGGTGAGGATGGTCAGCACACACTTCGGTTTTTTCGCCGCCGAAGAGAGCAGCGAATACCACATGTCGGGCTTCTCCCAATGCGACAACTCATCACACACCACGAAGTCGGGCAGCGCTCCCCAGGAACTGGCGACGTCGGAGGAGATCACTTCCAGCCGGCTCCCGGTCCGGGGATTGCGGATCAGGTGTTTGACGAATTCCATGTCCGAAAACAGCAACGGATTGACCGCCGCCAGCCGTTTGACGGAGTCATGGAGAAAGTTCGCTTGTTCCCGATCAGCGGCGGCGGCCAATCCGACTAACGGCTGCTTGGCGGCCATCAGAATCCAGGCGATTTGAATGGCCATGTCGGAGGTTTTCGAATGGCCGCGCGGCCGCTCGATATAAGAACGTCGAATAATCGAATTGCCTGTTTCCGGAATTCTTCGCCCGGCGAGATCGAGCCACCCGGCGTCCAGGGACTCAAGGTCGGTCCGTTGCCAGGGCTGGAGTTCCTGACGTAGCAAAAGCCGGTCTTCTCCAGGGAGGACCAACATTTGACGGAAGTTCTCAGGCCGGATTCTCGTCTGACGGGCAAGAAGCAGGCGCTGCGAGGAAAGCAGACAATCGAGCTGCATTCTCTCGGACTTCGTTAAGGAGTTCATCGTCCGTAAGGTCGTTCATGGCTGGGGAGTCATCGGGGGTGAGCTGCGGCCATTCCGGCGGCGGTCGGTTCTTCAAGTAGAATTGTTGCGCGGAGACGCTCCCTTCCATCGCCGATCGATACAGCGCCGCGGCGACGTTCTGGCTGAGAAGTTCCTGAAGGCGGTCGAGCAGGGCGCGAAAGCCCTCATCCTGTTCGATGGTGCGGGCGACAGCCGTCAGGGGAACATCAATCTGGTGACACGCCACGGCCGGAGACGCGCCGCGAGAAAGCAGATGAAGATACTCCTCTTGCTGCTCCAGGGTCAGCAGGGATCGTCCCGGCTTGAACAGCGGATTGAGCGCCGCGTCAACTCCCTTGGGCGTTTCCGACTGAGTCGTCTGTGTCGATGGAGCATTCTTGTCGGCGGCTTTGGAGACGGTTGAGCGGGGCGTTTTCGCGGTTGTCGTAGATGTAGTAGACTGGGTGCGAGAAGCGGCTTTTTTCGAAGGTTTCCTGGCTGAGGAGGGCTTTTTGGTGGCCATGGCGACGGCGGCTTCCGTAAAGAGACGAATGGGACTCCCGAGATCGCTCGCGAGGGGTCGAGCACCCGATCCGGAGAAAACCGGCCCGTTCGAAAAAGGGGTTGTAGTGTCCCATTTCGGTGAGAGTTTCAATCCAAGGATAAGACGACAGTTCGCAGCATCGCCGCACGAAGGCGTGGGCGACCCCGGCTCCCCGCCAAGTCGGATGCAGCACCACGCGGGAGAGCATCGTCACCTGACGGTTGACCATCCGCATGGCCGTGCGATTCCATCCGCCACTACGTCCAAAGAATTTGTTGCGCTGCGAGAGGCTTTTTGGCGGCGACGTGAAGACACAAATGCCGATTGGCTGGTCGTAATGCCAGAGCAGAATCACGTCACGGACGAAGGCGATCTGATGGCTGCGGTAATGCCACCGAGCGAAGTACGGCCAGTCGGTTTTGGAACCCCGGCTGAGCCAGAGTCCGTCGGTGAGTAAGAGCGTTTTTTTTTTACGATCTTCGTCGCGAATAACAGTGTCGATCTGGCCGTTCAAATGGCATTGCACGTGCAAATCGGGGTTCAGATCTTTGGTGACATCATCATGCGTGGTTGCGAGGAGGAATCCCGTTTTCGAACGGTCGCACAATTTGCGGAGATTGAAGGAGACAATCTTCGCCAAGGTCCGATCGAGTGTCGCGGTGAACTCATCGGCGATCAGCCAGTCGGGCCGCTGCGAAAGTGCGAGTGCTAATCGAAACCGGTAGCGCTGGCCTTCGGACAGTTCGGCGGGTGTCCGGAGCATGAGATGGGCATCTCCCAGCCCACACGCCGCGAGGAGTTTGAGAGATTCCTCGAAGTTAAGTTCCAGTCGGTCGATGAGCAGCGATTCGCCCAGGTTGAGGTCATCCACATCAATGACCGACTCCCCTGCCCCGCGCAGTTGCGTGGCCGTCTCTCGCATAAGTGACGACTTCCCCGACCCGCTTTCGCCGGTGAAGAGGACGAGTTGACCGTGTTCAATCGGCAGCGAAAGAGTCTCGGCCAACACATGGCGGCCTTGTTCGAAGTCGATGCCGAAGTGCTGCATGACCATCGAGGCGCGGGTGGTGTGGGACTTGGGAAGGAACGCATGGGAGACGGAAAGTTGCATGGGTGAGTGGGATCCGGGGAAAGGGAATCGGGGTTCGGGGATGGGACGCATGAAATGGCCGGTGCGGTGCGCGGCTGGAAGAATCTCGGAACAGCGGAACCGTTGCATGCGATGGGAACATCCCGATAATTTGCCAGAATCGCCAGCAGGTGATCCGCGGATTCACACCGTTCAAGGCATCCCATCGGGAGGGGAACATGTCAGGCTTTCAATACACTCGTGTGTCGGCGAATGTCGCTCTCGGTTTCTTCGAGGACAGCTTTCCGGATCCATTAGACTTGATTTGCGGTCAATGCGGGAAACGGGCGACTTTTGAAGTGGGGACAATCGCGATTGATCCCCGGTTGGCACATTTCCCGACAATTTTGAAACGAGACAACGGGCTTGAAAGCAAGTTGTCGTTCGCTGGGTATCTGCGTTGCGAGAGTTGTGAGTCCGCGTCGAATTGGAAGTACCCCCCCGAAACACTGGACCTGATTGCAGAATCCTTTTCGAAAGGAATTCTCTTGGGGAAGCGTCCCCAAGGCATGATCAACGCTTCTCTGTCACTGTTTGATGGCACTCCCATGCACAATTTCGCCGACGGCGAGGACAAACTGCTTGCCAAGATCGAAGAG
>JAGQQQ010000222.1 GCA_020426125.1 Planctomycetaceae bacterium | reverse complement strand
CGGCAAACATCGCAATCGGCTCGCCGCAAGCTGATGCGAGTGGCCGCGCCCGGTGCGAATGATTACATTCACGGTGTTGAAAGGTTTTGGTTTTGGACGATGCGTCGAAGTTTCCCGGTGAGGTGAGGTTTCATGAGTTTGCGTTCGCCCTGTCGATTGCCCCTGATTGTCTGTTCTCTCAGTTTCCTCACTGCGATGGCGTTCGCGCAAGAGGAAAGGAATCCGGCCGAAAAGTGGGAGCCGACGATTCAAAAGTTTGAACAGCAGGATGCCAAGGAACCGCCCGAGAAAGGACAGGTGCTGTTCGTCGGCAGTTCGAGCATCCGCCTGTGGGATCTCGACAAATGGTTTCCCAATGTGGATGCGATCAATCGGGGATTCGGCGGATCCGAAGTTTCTGACTCCGTGTATTTCTTCGATCGGATCGTGGCTCCCTATGAGCCGCGCGTCATTGTGATGTATGCGGGGGACAACGACATCGCCCACAACGAATCTCCCGAACTGGTGCACAGCGACTTCCGGGCATTCACGGGAAAGATGAAACAGCAGCTCCCGCATGCACGGCTGGTGTATGTCGCCATCAAGCCGAGTATCAAACGCTGGAGTCTCGTCGACCAGGTGCGGGCCGCGAATGCCCTCATCAAAGCGGACTGTGAAAAGGATAGCCGCCTCGATTTTCTCGATATCGACACCACGATGATTGGGGAAGACGGCCAACCCAAGCCGGAGTTATTCGTCAAAGATGGACTTCATCTTAGTGAAGATGGCTACAAACTCTGGTCCGACCTGCTGCGACCACTCCTTGACCCTCTCCGAGGTGATGTCCGACTTCAGAAGCGGACACTGCGGGATCAGTCCCATCCGTGGAGTCCGCCCGAGACACTCGAAGAATGGAAACAAGAACGGAAGGAAATCCGCACGCAACTTCTCGTCTCCTGCGGCTTGTGGCCAATGCCGGAAACAACGCCGCTGCATCCCGTGATTCACGGTCTCATCGACAAGGGAGACTACACCATTGAAAAGGTCTCTTTTGAAAGCCAACCGGGGGTGTATGTGACGGGCAACCTGTACCGTCCCAAAAACGTGACCGGACAGATTCCGGGAGTGCTTTCTCCCCATGGCCACTGGGCCAACGGCCGGTTCTACGATGCCGGCGAAGAGGGAGCCCAGAAGCAGATTGATAGTGGAGCCGAAGAGTATGCGTCAGGGGCGAGGTACCCCTTGCAGGCTCGAATGGTGCAACTCGCTCGACTCGGATGCGTGGTGTTCCACTATGACATGGTCGGGAACGCCGACAGCCAGGCCCTCCCCCATCGCGACGGTTTCAACGACGCCGACGCGTCGCTCTGGCTGCACAATAAACTTGGCCTCCAGACCTGGAATTCGATTCGTGCTCTCGACTTTCTGGCGACGCACCCAAATGTGGATCCGAAACGGATCGCTGTCACCGGAGCCAGCGGCGGTGGGACACAAACGTTCATGCTATGTGCTCTCGATGACCGACCGGCGGTGGCGTTTCCAGCCGTAATGGTCTCAACCAACATGCAAGGGGGCTGCACCTGCGAAAACGCGGACTATCTCCGGTTGGGGATCAACAACGTCGCCATCGCTGCGATGTTCGCTCCCAAGCCGATGGCGATGACCGGTGCCGACGACTGGACCGTCGACATTGAGACCAAGGGCCTTCCGGAACTGAAACAGGTCTACGGCCTCTATGGGGCCGCCGACCAGGTGCATGCGAAGTATTATTCCTTCCCGCATAACTACAACGGTGTCTCGCGCACCATGATGCTGAAGTGGCTTCGAGACCACCTCGACCTTCCGGGGGATGCGCCCGTGTCCCAGTCCGACTTTGAACCGGTCCCTCCGGCGGAGTTGTCGGTCTACGACGAGAAGCATCCCCGCCCCGCTGACGAACTCGACGCCGCTGCGCTTCGAAAGCAACTGAGGGAACGCGATCGCGCTGCTTTGGTCCACTATTGGAAACGGGGAGACGCCCGGGAGCAGTTGGGACCGGCACTCGATGTCCTGTTGCCGCACGTCGAACAGGAATGTCGGCTCGTCCGCCAAGGAGGCAAAACAGGATCTCCCGGCGAAAAGACGGAAGTCCTCTATCCCACCAACGGAGCCGAATACACGTTCGGGATGCTGACAACGAACGAGAGCAACCCCAACGAAGTCATACTCTGGGTCGGCTTGGAGCAAGGAACCCTCTACGACGGACAACCCGATGGCGCATTCCTCGCGGACTGCTCGCTCCGGGCTTCCATCGTCGGACGGTCGATCGCCGTCGTCGCTCCGGGACTGGCTCAAAAGAAGTATGGACCCGAAACACTGGATGTGGATGACGGCTTCCCGGGTTATACCTTCGGATACAACAGACCATTTCTCGCCAACCGAGTCCGTGATGTTCAGTTGGCCGTTAAGGCTCTCCAGGCCGAGGGGAAGACGATCAAGGCACTCGTCGCAGCCGGCCCCCATGCCATCGAGACTTTGCTAGCACGTGTTCAACTCCCCGCCGACGCGGTCGAGCGGACGATCGTCGATCTGGGTGGCTTCTCATTTAAGTCGGTGACATCCGTCGACGATCCGGATCTGCTCCCCGGAGCCTTGAAGTATGGGGACATTGGCGGACTCGTGGCATTGGCTCCCGAATGCCGGATCGAGATCCACGGAGCCCAGGGAATTCTGAATGACGAGTTCGCAGCGGCCTATTTGCGTGAGACGCGAAAAGAGATCACACTCTCCGCCGAACCGCTTTCCCGTGATCAAGTCTGGCAAACGCTCAAAAAGTAGAGTTCATCTCCCCGTTTAGCGAGTGCCCTCCGGGCACCATGATCTCTCCAACAAATGTCGAACGTCCTTCCCCAGCACCGTTTCCACCCGCGTCAGTATGACGAGAACAAGTTCGTCTACCCCGTCGTCTCGCGGAGAAGCCAAGGAGTGTCGCTGGGGGTGAATCTCAATCCCGATAAGGTCTGCAACTTCGACTGCATTTACTGCCAGGTCGATCGTCGTAGCGAGGCGGAGACCAAGTTTGTCGAGATGGATCGGCTTCTCGCGGAGTTGGACCACATGCTGGCGTTCATCACCTCGGGCGCGATTTGGGAGACAGACCGGTTCCGCGATGTCCCCGAATATCTTCGGCGCCTCAACGACATCGCGTTCTCAGGAGATGGAGAGCCGACCACCTTTCGCAATTTCGATGACATCATCGAGCAGGCCGCGAAGCTCAAAGCCAAGTTCAAACTGGCATTCGTCAAGTTGGTGCTGATCACGAATGCCAGCATGTTCCACCGGGAAAACGTCCAGCGAGGACTCAAAAAGCTTGATGAGAACAACGGGGAAATCTGGGCCAAGCTTGATGCCGGAACGGAAGAGTATTACCAACAGATCGAGCGAACGAAGATTCCGTTTCAGCGGATACTGGACAACATTCGCGACGTGGCGATCGTCCGGCCGATCGTGATTCAATCCCTGTTCATGCAAGTTGACGGTGTTGGGCCGTCCGAGCAAGAGATCTCCGCCTACATCCAGCGTCTGAACGAGATCGTGGCCGTCGGCGGACAGATCAAACTCGTACAGATCTATACCGTAGCTCGCACTCCCGCGGAGAGTTCTGTCACGGCGCTGCCGAATGACGCTGTTGACCAGATCTCAAAGCAAGTGCGGCAAGAGACAGGGTTGAGTGTGTCCCCGTACTTCGGTTGACAGAATTGCCGTAACCGATCCAGCCGAACGGACCACTTCTTGATCCGAATCCTCGAGTCGTTTGAGCACTTGGGGAGATCGTTGTCGGTTGTCCGTCCCGACTTGGATCGTGGCAACCGCCCAACAGACATCGGGAAAACCTATTCGACACTCATCATCCCAGTGTGTTCGGATCACTGAGGTTTTGGTCGGCGGAAACCCACTCCACGACGTTCTAACGGGACCAACTTGTCGAGAACGCCGTTGACGAATTGCGAGCTTTGGGAACTCCCAAATTTCTTAGCAAGTTCGATTGCTTCGTCGATCACGACATTCACTGGCACCGAGGTCTTCATCAACTCGTATGCTCCGAGGCGAATGATGGCGCGGTCCGTTGCGGCCATTCGGCTAAGCGACCAATTCTCCGCCGCCTGTTGAATCTGTTCGTCGAGTTCGGCGCGGTGTTCCATGACGCCTAGGAACAATTCCCAGGAGAACTCTTTGAGCACCTCATCACTCAGTCGGTCCGCGATCATGCCGCGCACCATCCGCCCGTCGACATCGGGGTTGAGGTCGACTTGAAACAGCATTTGCACCGTCACTTGGCGCGCTCGACTACGTTTGGCCATTCCGTTTTTTTCTCAAAGACAGTTCAAATTCCGTCGCGCGGCCTCGTTCGGACGGACTATACATAGAAGAACTCACCGACCCTGAACCACACCGCTATGTCAGACAAGTGCGATCCGCATTCATTCATCTCCGTAGAGGCACGTCTAGGGTTCTCCCGAACGCTCCTCGCCTTACCCCAGATGTTTCAGCACATTCACGGTTTCAATGGCTGCCAACGCCGCCTCGGAACCTTTGTTTCCGGCTTTGCCGCCAGCGCGGTCCAACGCCTGTTCCATCGTACGGCAGGTCAGCACGCCAAACAAGATGGGCACTCCTGTGTTTTTGCCAATCGCGGAGAGTTGCTGGGCGACCGAGTGATTGATGTAGTCGTGGTGATCTGTATCTCCTTGAATGACGGCCCCTAACGCTAGTACCGCTGCATACTTCCCAGAGGCGGCCATCTTCTGACAGACAACGGGCAATTCAAACGAGCCTGGAACCCAGGCAACATCGATGGACTCATCGGCGACGCCGTGTCGCACCAAGGTATTCACGGCCCCCTCACGTAACCGACCCGTCACCAGATCGTTGAAACGGGCGACCACAATGCCAAATCGGTCGCCATTGTCAGCCAGCAAGCGGCCGGAAATTTCCTTTGCCATTTCTTAAACGCACCATTTCCACGAAAGTTCAGGAGAAGCGAGAGATCATACCCTTGGCCAACGCGGAACTCCACACCGCTGATCATGATTTGTCCAATCCGGGACATTGGCCACGAAATCCTTCAGTTCCTGCCGATTATTCCATCAGCATTTGCTAAGATACTGCTCCTTCCTCGTGTCTCCCCCGATGATTCCGACGCAGCGTTTTCATGGTCCGATCCTTCACTTTTCTCCTGTGTTTGTCCGTCATTTCCTTGGCCAATGCTCATGCGGCGGAAGAGGGACAGGCAGATGCCGTTTCCATTGACGATGTGCGGGGAATCTTTGAGGCGAACTGTCTCAGTTGCCACAACGAGACGGATCTCAAAGGGGGGCTCTCGCTTCAGTCGACGGAGCATTTGCGTCGCGGAGGAGACAGCGGTGAGGTCATTGCAGCGGGTGCACCGGAGTTGAGCTATCTGCTCGACCTCATCGAGCCGGATGACGAAGGACACTCGGAGATGCCAAAAGGGGCTGATCCGCTTCAGCCAGCGGAGATCGATTTGATTCGCCGATGGATCGCCGACGGAGCGACATGGCCCGACAACGTGGAACTTCAGGCGTCCACCTGGTGGGCCTTCCGCCCGCTCAAACGGCCGGCCGTTCCCGAAGTCACGAGCGAAACCCCTGATGCCTTTCCGATTCGCAATCCCATTGATGCGTTCATCGCGGACAAGCACCGGGAGCACGGACTCCTCTCCTCCCCGGCCGCCGACAGACGGACTCTCATACGCCGCCTGTACTCCGACCTCTGGGGACTGCCACCGACACCGGAGGCCATCGAGGAATTCGTCAGTGATGCCCACCCCCTCGCCTATGAGCGGCTCGTTGACCGACTGCTGCAATCTCCGCACTATGGCGAGCGCTGGGCGCGGCACTGGTTGGATGTGGTCAAGTACGCGGACACCTGCGGGTACGACAAAGACAAACTCCGTCCCCATGCCTGGCCCTATCGAGACTACGTCATTCGGTCCTTCAACGCCGACAAACCCTACGCTCGATTCGTTCAGGAGCAAATCGCCGGGGATGTAATTTTTCCCGGCACACCCGATGGCATTCTCGGACTCGGGTTCGTCGCGGCGGGACCCTGGGACTTCATCGGGCATGTCGAAGTCCCAGAGTCGAAGTTCGACGGCAAAGTCGCGCGGCATCTTGATCGGGATGAAATGGTAACCAACACCATGAATACCTTCTGCAGCGTGACCATCCAGTGCGCCCAGTGCCATGACCATAAGTTTGATCCCTTCACCCAGGAACATTACTACGGCCTGCAAGCCGTCTTTGCGGCCGTGGACCGGTCGGAGCGGCCTTTTGATCTCGATCCCCAAATCGAACGTCAACGCCAGGAACTGAAAGACCGTCTGCAACTGA
>JAGQQQ010000221.1 GCA_020426125.1 Planctomycetaceae bacterium | reverse complement strand
CGCGTCCCGCGTTTACCTTGGTTGAACTGCTGGTCGCCTTGGGAATCTTCATCATCCTGGCAACGCTCACTGTCGGGGCCTTCCAAACAAGCGGCCCTGATCGAATCAGCGCCGCGACCGCCGACTTCAAAAATGCCCTTGAAGGGGCTCGGTCCCGAGCCATCCGCTCCGGGGAAGTGCGCGGCCTTCGCTTGCTGACCGATCCCCAAGACGGTCGCATCATCACCAGCATGATCTACGTCGGCAGTGCCGGCGAAGATACGGGGTCTTTGCGTATCGAGTTCGACCCAACGGCATCTCCGCCCGGTTGGGAGGTCACGAACGAAGACTCAATGATTTGGCAGCAGTTAACGAATAAAGGGTTGCTCAAAGAGGGGAATCAAATTGAGTTTCCCGTCGATTCGGGAAATTGGTACACGCTCAGCAGTCAAGTCGATGCTGATACCTGGACGATTGCGGGGCACTACCCCAATTCAGAGTGGTTCCAGCCCAGCACGATGACGATGCCGACGCAGTCCCCTCCGCTGGTGAACACCTGGCGGCCAGGGAACTTTGATCCGACGGATATTCCCACATCGATGAGCTATTCTCCCCAGGGCCGGCCACAGAGCGTGATCTCTCTTCCCATGACGTATCGCGTCAAGCTTTCGGCGGGAATCCTTCCTGGCGCGGACCCCATTACATTCCAGAGAGACACCTGCATCGACCTCGATGGGAGCGTCATCCCCGGTCGGGATTCGTCCGGCGATTATTCTTCGTCACAGTTCGATATTCTCTTTTCTCCGCGAGGAGTCCTCACCGGAGGATTGGCCACGGCGGGAGTCGTCATTTTCCGAATCGCCTCCGTGAGCGACCTGCTCCTCGCACGGGATTCCAATGGCCGAATCGCGACTGGAACGGGAGCCGCGGTCGTCGCCGATCCCGAGAAAGGGCACAAAGCCGTGGGGATCTTCTGCCAGACAGGGGGAACCATCGTGGGGGAGGTTGCGACGTCAGATACCAACGGCACCTTCAATGACCAGATTCTGACCGGTTCCGGAGTGAACAACGCATATCAATTGATTTATCGCGGGAAGGAGGCGAGCAACTGATGAAACGCATTCCCGCGACTCACACCTTGAACCAACGCCCCGGCGCCACGCTGACCGAAGTGCTGATGTCCCTGCTGATCATGAGCGTCGGCATCGTCTCCGTCTTCAGCCTGTTCCCGGTCTCCATCCTCAGTTCCATTCGCGCGACGCAACTGACCAACGCGAAGATCTTGCAAGAGAATATCGTCGAGATCGCCCGAACTCGCCCAGACCTGATCTTGGGGGCAAGCTACTGGCAGCCGAACACGTCTTACAATACGAACCAACTGGTCGTGGCCTCTCCGAGGTTTGGTGGCGTCTCGCCATCGAGCAATCTGTATTTTCAATGTCAGGCTGGGGGAACCAGCGGGAACGTGGAACCGGATTGGCCCACCAACACATCGGGCGGTCCCATCACCGATAGCGGTGTCACTTGGACCGTGGTGACGGGAACCCAGTTCGTCGTGGATCCTCTCGGATTTCAATATCAGGTCTACACGAACAACAGTGGGAACGAGCAGTTCGGTCACCAAAACTCGACCGGTCAGGACATTGGCCTGATTCATCTCGATCTCGAGACCACTCTCGATCAGACGCCGGCTGAACTTCAACCCTTTTTCGTTCAGCCGGACAGTTGGACGCTGGCCCGGGAAGACGTCCCCACGGGAGTCTCCGCGACCTCAGTGACCCTCAATCCGGGCACGGACCTGTCCGACATCAGTGCGGGGGTGAGCAACTATCGGGTCACCGTGTTGTCGTTCGACGGGACCGCCGCCGCCCAACGATACGTATCCGGCGTCAGTGGAACCACAATCAATCTGTCCGGAGCCAATCTCCCGGGAAACCTTGATTCTCTCAGCGAAGTGGGTTCCATTCGGATCGAGACTTTCACTCCCCGTTATAGCTGGATGGCGACCGTCACTCGAAGCACTTCGGGACAGACCAAAGCTCAGTGCGTCACGTTCTTCAATCGATCTTTTAATACGGACGATGAATTTGCTTATGACTACACAGGGGGGGGGACGGATACCGCAAGTCTCAGTTGGACCTCTGGCACCGATCCGAAACCGCTGATTCGCGAGGGGGATTTCGCCTTTGATCTCATTAGTGGCGAGTGGTTCCAGATCGTCAGTGCGTCGACGGGATCCGGATCGGCTTCCGTCACACTCGATCGCGCGTTGCCCAGCACGCCCATGGGCACCACCGCCCGGATGCTGTTTCCTTCCGGGATTATCAAAGTCTTTGACCTGGAACTGTAATTTTGAATCGGACCCTTCCTACGTCTGAACCTCGCTACGGCTTCACGCTGATCGAGATGCTGGTGGCCACGGCCCTGGTCGTGTTGATCATGCTGATGTTCGCCACGATCTACGGATCCGCCATCGGCACGATCACCGAGCAGCGCGGCCTCGCGAACAATGACCAGAAGGCCCGGATCGTCACCAACGTGATCCGCAACGACCTCTGGAACATGACCTACCGTCAGGCCCAATTCCCCTACGGCACCGCCCAAGGAATTGTCCCCCTCGCCCCTGGGGATAGCGTCATCGCTGACCCAGAAAATCAGCGAGGCTACTTTTATTACTCCGAAAACAATTTTAACAACGACGGAGATGACGTTCTCCAGTTCACCGCCCAGATTGGGATTGGCCAACGCGGGGACGCCCCATCTCGAAGCAATCAACTGCCATTTGTTGGCAGAACGGCCGACCTCGGAGTATCGAACGAACCCGAAGACGACGATGGTCAGTCCAACGGACAAGGCCAATCTCGCGCCGCGGAGATTTCCTACTTCCTTCGAAACGGGAAACTCTACCGTCGCGTGCTGTTGATCCGGGATCCGTTGCGGCAGTCTCGCGTTCTCCCGGACCAGCCTTCAAACGGAAACGGCGTGCTTTACTTTGGGACCGGAACGACCGCTTCCTCCGCCGACCATGCGGACTTCTATGACGATTTCGATTACTCCGCCTCGCGCCGCAATGATGACGGCGGCACCTCCTACCTGTGGTTTCACAGCATCCAATCATTGAACAACAACATTGGCGTCAAAAACTTTCCTTTGGCAATTCCGAATGTCCGATTCGGCCACGCAGTGACAACCGGTCAGCCGGTGGAGTTTGACTCCAACTCCGTTTTCTTCGGCCGCTTCACGCATCAGGAAACTTCAGATTCTGACTTTTCCTTTCCTGGTGAGGATACGAACAATCCTTATACACGAACCGATTTGGAAGACACGGACAGCGATGGGGACATCGACGTCTTCGAAGATGGCAGCCGCATTAGCGAGGACCAACTGCTCGCAAATGTGGAAGCGTTCAATATCGAAGTCTGGGATCCGGGAGCGAATCAGTATGTGAGCTTGGGCGATTCGTCATCCGTCCGCTTCGCCGACAGTGAGCGAACCAATACGACCTACGGTCCGAATCCAGGATCAAATCGGGTTTTTGATACTTGGCATCCATCGGTTTCCATCAGCGGGGATCCCGATCCCCCATTCCGCCCGCGTCTGAGTCAATTGAATGGCTGGACCGTCGTGGACTGGGCCACGGCGAACACATCCGGAAATGATTACGTCCTTCCCAGCACCTTGAGCAACCGAAGCCAGGCGCTCGTCTTTGCTTTGGTTTCCGACGATGGGACCGGCAAAGGCCCCATCGAACCGGAATGGCCGCTCACTCCCGGAGCGCAAGTTCGCGATGGCGGGATCGTCTGGGAATGTGTCGACAACCGGATTGGCCTGAAGTCGATCCGGATCATCATTCGCTACCGCGATGTTGGCAGCCATCTCCCGCGGCAGGTGACGATTGTGCATTCCTTCGTCGAATAGCGATCGCCTGGCCACGGTCTTCCCGGTTGGCTCGGCAGAGAAGAGATCTCGAGAGAACACATCCATTGGCTCCGCGGGCATGCGGAGAGGTGAGACCATGAAACGGTACCCCCCATCCCTGAAGTCTCAGCATCATCACCCCTCGCGGCGAACCGGAGGCGCGGTGATCATCGTCGTTTTGTCCCTGATGACGGTGATGGTCTTCCTGGGGCTGTTCTTCTACAACTGGACGTCCCAGGAGAGGGCCAACGCCGAGAATTACGCCGACACAGATCCCATGGAAATTGATCCGGATCCGATTTTTGAAACGGTTCTCCGACAGGCGATCGTCGGCCCCCGTCCCTCGGAAAATCAGAGTGTGCTTCATGGGGGGCATTACGCGATCCTGGCTTCCATTTTTGGCCGTCCCGAATTGGATGGGACCAATGATCGCCTCGTGTATCAGCCTTTTCCCTACACCGGCAGCGGGGCACGAATCATCGCCCCCGATGGCAACGGAGACGGTATCCCGGATTCCCCTTATGCCTTTGGCATTGACTACGATGGAAACGGCACCGCTGACAGAAACGAAACCGACTTTATCGTCAACTTCAGCCGAGCGGCAAATGGTGGCTCGGTCCCGACGATCGCGGACGATTTCTTTCCGAATGCCGGGTACACGTATCCGGATCTGAACTCCATGTTCCTGGCTTTTGATGAGGAAGTCATTGAGGAGAATACGACCGAAACGCGGCGAGTCGTAATTCCCGGATATTTTCGCCCCCAACTTTTTCTTCAGGAGCGGCAAGCTGGCGCCCCAACCGCATTCAACGATCTCTATACGAATGCGACAACGGCCAATCAAGTGCTCAGGCCGCATGAAACGCACCAGGCAATTGACTCCGGGGGAATGACTCTGGGAGCCCGATACCTGACGTCGAATACCATCGCTCAGAGCGGAGACCGGAACCGCTTGATCGAAGCCTTTCCATTTTCTCCAGATGACGATGGGGATGGCAACGCCAATGAAGCCGGCGTCTTCTCCACGATCAACATCAATGACTTCAATTATGAGTACGATGGCGACGTTGATCGCGACGGGGTGAAGGACTCCATTCTCCTCGATCTCGGCTATCCGATTATCAATTTGCCGAACGGCCGACAGGTCGTCCCCATGGCGATGATGAAATGGGTCGACAACGACGCGCTGCTGAATGTCAACGCCCACGGGAACTTTAACGGGTTGACGATCGAGGGACGTGGCATCGCGGACAAGGAGCCATATTCCGAGTCCAATCAGGGGCTGTCATCATTCGAGGTCAATCTCGGCTTGGGACTGACTGCCGACCCGACCCTGTCGGATGACATTGCGTCCTTGAACGTCCCGAGTCTCTTCATCCAGCATCGGGGAATGTTTGGCCAAGCTCCATCTGATCGCATTGACGCTTCAAATATGGAATTACTGAACCTGCTCGTGGGTCGACAACAATTTCAAAGCGACAGCATGGCATTAATCTCGAATACACCAATTCTGGGTCGCTACGGTGACAGCGGCAATCTCACAACGTTTGCGAGTTGGGCACAGGCCAATATCATCGGCCCGAGTCCTCTGAACGCGATGGGCTTCGACATTCCTCGACCGGGACAGCCCAACGTGGATGACGATCAGGATGTGGGCTATGACCCGCAGATTCTGAGCTTCGGCCACCCGTTAGATTATCTCGGCACCGGAGAGACCACCAATCCCCCGGCGATGGGGACAAACGGCGCGACTCGGAAAATGGTCGCGATCAACAGTTTGAATTACCCCGCATACGATGAAAACTGGTCCGAGTCGTCTCAGCCGACCACCACCAGCCCGAACCCTCGATTGAACACCATCGAAGACGAGTCGGATGAATTCTGGATTGAACCGGCATTGCGAGACACCTCAGTGGATTCCGCATTCCCCCCGTCGGAAATCTTCGGACTCCATGGCAGCGAAGCGGACCTGTTCGAGTCCTGGAACAGTTCGGATCTGAGAGAACTGGCCTCCTTCAATTTCCGAGACAGCCGCCAGAACCGCAAGATCGCCCGTCGCTTCACCACCGATAGCTGGGACCGTCTGGAGTTCTCGATGGAGCCCGACTTCACATCCAGCCGTCCCTGGGAATTCAATACCTGGATCGAAATGGGAGCGACGTACTCGATCGACTACACCAACCCGATTTCTGGCTCGACCGTCACAGAGAATTTCGAATTGGCATTCCCGCCACAATTTGGCGATCCCATGAGTGATCCCCAGGTCGAAGTCTATCGGGCGAGAGATCCCTTCCGTCCGCAACTGCGACGGCTGTTGACGACACTGATTGACACGACGCCGACCACGACAATTCCCTGGGGGGAAATGCGTCGATCTTCCGCCCCGAATCTCTTCACGGACGCAATCGGCGCCCTGGGGCAACGGCTTCGCCTCAATGGAATTCTGGATACGATCGGGGCAAACGGGATCCCGGAATACAAGCGTCTGGAAATCCATCCGACTGGTCTGGCCGCCGCTCCCCCAATGGCCGGAAGTCCCGAGTTTCTCGCCCGACAAGAACGTCAACGGTTGGCCCGGGATATCTACGTGCTGCTGTACACTCTCTGTGGGGGAGTTCATGAGGACGTGACCACCCTGACAGGAGGAACACGGCCTTACACCGACCCGGAAGTCACCCAGATGGCGCAGTTCGCCGTGAATCTCGTGGATGAAATGGATCCGGACTCCGTCATGACGCGGTTCGAGTTCGACATCGACCTGGGAAATGGCTGGAGCCTGGATGACGATCCCTACACGATTGACGGCGGTTCGGATCGTCTCGTGGTGACTGGCGTTGAACGACAGCAGCTCACAATCAACGAAGTCCTGTTCGTCCACAGTGAAGACGAAGGGATGGACGAAACGAACACGGAATGGGACGACACCGCCGACCGTTCCTTCTGCTACATCGAGCTGCGAAACCCCGGTTACTCAAGCTTGAACATTGACAATGACTGGCAGATTCAACTGGAAATTCCCGGTGTTCCGACGATGGAGCTGACCCTCAACACCGCGACAATCACGGCCGGTGACATCTTCTCGATTGGCTCGGCAGGGGATGACCACAACACCAACGGAGGGATGGGAGGCCCAGGCCCAAGCTTCATGCGTGTGAATGCGGATACGGGCGGGGGAACTCAATACGAGACGGTGGTTCCCAAATCTGGGGCTCTTGATCTCGACTTGATTACTGCCGATCCCAACACCGACTTCACGTTGGTCGATAGTTCCAGTCCATCAAACCGAGTGACCACGCTGGGAGCATTTTTCCCGCCGACGGTTTCGGACCTGTGTGCTTCGAATCCGGGGACGACAATCACGGTTCGCCTGCGTCGACGGGTCAACCTCGATCGGACCATGCCAACTCTCGGCGATTCGACACAGAACAATGACAATCCCTGGGTGACCGTCGATGAGGTCGAGGTGGACTCGTTAGGCGAGGGAACACCGGCCACCGACGGCGGATGGTACGGCTATCGCGCCGATCAATCGCCAGCAACCGAAGTCCGAAACCTCCGGTCTCAGGAACGGGGACATCCTTTGGACCGATCCAGCGCCGCCTCCTCCCCGGCAAATGGTCAGGTAGGAACGATGCCCAACGTCCTCGACACTTACAATTCCTTTGGTGATCAAAACTCGACAGCGGGAGGGGGGGCGATCTGGCAAGTCCATTTCGACCGGGACTTCACTTCGATCGTCGACCTCTTCTCGATTCCCCTGTATGGCCCCGACGACGTCACACGCCGTACGGTCGACGGTTCCGGCAGAATGAGTGGATTGCGAACCAGCGGGGGGAATAACTTCGCGGCGCTCGCGGGGAGGCTCTTCCTGAACCCTGAACAGCAGATTCTCCCGGCGGTCAGTGAGACAAATCGTTGGTATCGTTTTTTGGAGTTTGTTCAGGTGATTCCCCAAAATCTCAATCAGATTGGGGACTTCAATAACGGAGTCATCCCGGTGATGCGAAGAACGCCGGGGCGCATCAACCTCAATACGCTTCGGCATGAAACCGTTTTAGCCGGATTGATTGATGATGAACTGATCGAACGGTACGGAGACTTCCCCACTTCAACCGAACCCTCCCTGGGCTTTGATGGTTCCAGAAACTGGTTCCGAGAATTGCAGAAGAGCCGCGATGGAGCGGATCAAATCCTTCGCTCAGCCGGAACGCCCGCGGAATTGCGAATTCCGGGATTGCCCGGG
>JAGQQQ010000220.1 GCA_020426125.1 Planctomycetaceae bacterium | reverse complement strand
ATCGGCAAACATCGCAATCGGCTCTCTGATTTTGGGATTCGCTGGGAAAAGGCCTCTAGGAATGGTAACGTGAAGGTCGGGAAGTTATTGGGAGTTGGAAGTTTACGACGACCGTTAGCGATCAGTCGGGGAAAGAAATTCGTGGACAGCCAATCAGTCACAGGCTGGATTGACCAGTTGGCCGAGGGGAATGACGCTGCGGCTGGACAGCTGTGGCGGCACATTTCCTGCGGTTGCATGAGTTTGCGCGGCTGAAGCTCGACGTGCAGACCAGGCGGGCGTACGACGAACATGATGCCGCTAACAGTGCCTTTCACAGCCTGTGCCGGGGATTGGTTGATGGTCGCGTGACTGCGGAGGATCGTGACGCTTTCTGGGGGCTGTTGGCAGTGATCACCTCCCGAAAGATCTCGGCTCAGAGGAGATCTTCCAACCGCCTTAAGCGTGGCGGGGGACTGGTGCACGGCGATTCAGCCTTCGGTGATCCGGGGATCAATGAGGTTGAAGGGAATCACCTGCCGCCCGACATGTTGGCCGAAGTCTCCGAAAGTTGCGATCAACTGCTCGCAGCGATTTCCGATGAAACGATGAGGAAAATCGTATTGCTCAAGTTTCACGGGCACACGAATGGCGAAGTGGCCACCGAACTGAACTGCACGCGGCGGACCGTCGAAAGAAAACTGGAAAGAATCCGGCGAATCTGGATCGAAGCCGGCCTGCATGATGGCGGCCAGTCATCAGACGATCGAAACCGTTGAGCGATCACGGTCATCCTCGGGCGCCCGTCATCGCAAAGCGTCTTCATGCGAGTACGAATTTTCTGTCAAGTTTTTTGTCGGAGTTGGCTGCCATTTGACCATTAAGGTCTGGACGACGTCTGTTTGATTCAAAACCGATGCAAGACCCTTCGATCAGAAACCCCGCCTACCTGACACTGACCACCCAACAACTCTTCGAGATCGACGTCCTGTGCGACCGGTTTGATCAGGAGTTGATGGATGGCCAGGGTCCGCGCATGGAGTCTTTTCTGGCAGAGGCTCCAGTGGCTGCTCAGGATGGCCTGCTGGCAGAACTTCTGGCGATGGAACTTGAGTACCGCGCTCAGCAGGGAGCTGCGCCGGAGCCGGACGAATACTTTCATCGATTTCCCCAACAGAGAAGCATTCTTGAGGCGGTCTTTGCTCACGAGATGGTTACCCAGTTCGGGGGCCACGGGAAAAAGAGATCGATCTCCGACGAGGTTCCCCCTGATCTGGACGACTTTCGTCCGATCAAAGTTCTTGGCCGAGGAGGAATGGGGGTCGTATGGCTGGCAGAGCAGATTCAGCCGGTCAAACGTCGGGTCGCCTTGAAACTGATTAAGGCGGATGTGCCGTCGAAGGGAGTCACCGCGAGATTCGAGGCTGAAAAGCAAGCTCTGGCGATGATGGAGCATCCCAATATCGCCCGCGTCCTCGATGGCGGCACCACAGACGACGGTCGCCCCTATTTCGTGATGGAACTGGTCGACGGGATTCCGATCACCCAGTATTGCGATGACAACAAGCTGAGTGTGGACGAGCGGCTGTCGTTGTTCGTCTCTGTCTGCAAAGCGGTTCAGCATGCCCACCAGAAGGGCATCGTGCATCGCGATCTGAAGCCGTCAAACGTGCTTGTCGCAGTGATCGACGGTGCCGCGGTTCCCAAAGTCATCGACTTTGGTCTGGCGAAAGCCGTCGAACAAGATTTGATGTTGTCCGACATGACGATACAGACGGAGTTCGGCAAAGTCGTCGGCACGCTGCAGTATATGTCGCCTGAGCAGGCCGAACTGAACAGCGTGGAAACTCGGGATCTGGACACACGGACCGACATCTATTCACTGGGCGTCATACTGTATGAACTGCTAACGGGTTCCACTCCGGTCGACAAACAGACGCTCGGGCAAAATGCGCTGTTGAAGATTCTTGAGATCATCCGGGAAAAAGATCCGCCCCGTCCGAGCAGCCGATTGAGTTCGTCGTCACACGAGGCGAACTCCGCTGTCAGCTCTTTGCGAAGATTGCACCCGGCTCGATTGCAGCAGCTTTTGCGAGGGGAACTCGACTGGGTTGTGATGAAGGCCCTTGAGAAAGATCGCACTCGCAGATATCAGACGGCGAATGACCTCGCTCAAGACCTGTCTAATTACCTGACAGGTGAGACCGTCACCGCCCGGCCTCCTTCGACATGGTATCAGGCTCGAAAGTTTGCGAGACGAAATCGCGGACTGGTCGCCGCCCTGTTCGCGATCGGTGTCGCGCTCGTTTGTGGCATCGCGGGCACAACTTACGGACTGATACAGGCGAATGAGCAAACAACCGAAGCAAACGAACAACGGAAGTTCGCAGAAGAGAAATCCGAAGAAGCCGACGAAGAACGCCAGAAGGCATTGGCCAGCGAACAGGTGGCACTCCAGGAACGGGACAACGCTCAACGAAATGCAAAACGTGCTGTTGCCGCAGAAGAGCGGTCAGAGGCGGAAGCCGACCGAGCCCGTGATTCCGAAGCTGCCGCCAAATTTCAACTGGCCAATGCCCGTTGGGATGCCGGACGAGCGCGAGACGCCAGGGACTTGCTTCACGAGATCCCGGAGGAGTACCGCAACAATTTTGAGTGGCACTTTTGCAACAGGAAATTCGACGGCAGTGACCTGACGTGTTACGGCCATTCCATGCTGGTTCGCGATGTGGCGTTCAGCCCTGATGGAACGCGAATCGCCACGGCGAGCATGGATTCCAGTATCAAGCTCTGGGATGCGACCTCAGGTCAGGAAATCCAAACGCTCCGAGGACACCAGGGAACGGTTGACCAGGTGATTTTCAGCCTTGATGGAACCCGCCTTGCCACACGAAGCAGCGACAGAACCATCAAGATTTGGGATCCGCACTCAGGGCAATCCATGGCCACTCTCAAAGGAGATCAGAACTCCTTCGTCGAGATCGCGTTCAGCCCGGATGGCGAGGAACTGTTGTCCGTCAGCAGTTCCGCAACGATCTGGCGTTGGGATGTCAGCACAGGGCAATTGATCTCCAGGTCTGAAGGACGTGAACAGGGAGTCGGGGGTTCGATCAGTCCTGACGGCCTGAGATTCCTATCGATTGACAATTCAGCGATCATTCTCTGGGACGCCATTACCGGGCGGGAGATTGCCAGGCAAGTCAATGCCGTGCTTCATCCCAGAAGTAGTGTTTTCAGCTCTGACGGTCGTCATCTCGCTATCGCAGGCCATGACATTGTGACGCTCTGGGACGCCGACCTCAGTCAGAAACTCTGGGCCGCGGATGGAAAAGCCGGTTGGATCCGGGGATTGTGCTTCAGCCCGGACGGGACTCGCCTCGCATCCGCTGGGGGAGCCCGCAAAGTTCAGGTTTGGGATGTCCGTTCCGGTTGGGAGCTGATGACGCTTGTCGGCCACGATGATGAAGTCGGTGCGGTCGCCTTCAGTCCGGATGGATCGCGACTGGCATCGGCTGGTTTGGATACAACGCTGAAAGTATGGGACGTGCGGACGGGAGTGAATGCGATGTCCATTCACGCTCACGAGGCCGTGGTTGATGGAATCGTCTTTTGCAAAGATGGCGAACGTCTGGCATCAGTTAGCTTCGACCGCAAACTCAAATTCGTTGATGTTCGCACAGGCCGGGAAATCTACAGCGTGAATGGTTTCTATCACGGTGCTGGCCCAGGGTCGCATACCGTTGCCATGAGTCCTGATGAATCGTGCATTGCCTTCGGAGCCGATGACAATACGGTGAAGATCATCAGCGCTGAAACTGGTGCTCAGCTGAAATCTTTGAACGGTCATGAGAGCACAATTTGCACTGTGGCCTACAGTCCCAACGGCAAACGCCTCGTTTCAGGAGGCTTCGATCACACTGCCAGAATGTGGGATGTCGATTCTGGAAAGGAGATTGCGACCTTGCGAGGCCACACAGGGCGGGTGAATTGTGTGGCGTTTAGTCCTGATGGGACGCGCCTTGTTTCGGCGTGCGAAGATCTGACGATCAAGTTTTGGGACGCAGAATCCGGGGAAGAAATTAGATCCCTGACCGGGCACCAGGTGAACGTTGTCGATGTTGTTTTCAGTCTCAATGGCAGTCAGATCGCAACATCCAGCAGTGACCACACAATTCGGATTTGGGACTCTCTGACTGGCGAGGAACTCTCCAGGTTGAAAGGACATGAAGCGGGAGTAACGGGCATCGCATTCAGTCCTGATGGAAGGCGTCTCGCGTCGACGAGTTTCGACCGGAAGCTGAAACTCTGGGATGTTCAAAACAGACGGGAAGTCACCACACTGTATGAAAGCCCAAGCGGCGTCCATGCCGTCGCATTTCGTCCGGACGGGAGGCGGATTGCCGTCGGAACGGGGAACGGAGCCATCCTGTTTTTTGATGCTCCAGAAGAGTGTGAGGCCACACCATTGACCGGACACAACGATGAGATCGTCAATTACGGCTTCAGCGATGATGGCCATCAACTTTATTCCGAGTCCAAAAACGAAAGACTGCTTTGGAACTTGGCAACCAAAGAACATGAGGCGATCTCGAATGGGGAGCCACCTGCCGAGTCCTCGACAATCTCACCTGATGGCCGCTGGCTCATCAATCGCGACAGGCATCACCTGCTTTTGATTGACCTCGAATACAAGAATACACCGCGAGAAAAGAACGACCGAGAAGCGAAGGCTCGATTTGATCCCAGGTGGCATCAAGAACAAGCGAGGGCGGCCGCTAAAGAAAACAACTGGTACTCAGCGGCTTTCCATTTCGCCTGGTTGAAAAAAAGTGATCCTGAGAGCTTCGCCTATGACGATGGCCTGCAGACCTATTTTCCGGAACTTCAATCGCAATTTCAGCAACAAGGCCGCGACCTGGATGTCCATCTGGCGAGCGTTGTCAAAGAGGCCCTCAAGATTCCATCTGCCAGCGAACGGGACAATCCCAGCTTTGAGGAACCTCGAATTCGGCGGCGTGGTTTTGAACTTCGCAGGAGAATCCCGGGTTGGAAAACCACAAGTGATCTGTTCGAAATCTGGTCGACCGGCTTTTTCGGCGTCGACGCATACGATGGCGAACAGTTTGCAGAACTCAATGCGAGGGAAGTCGGGACATTGTACCGGGATCTTACAGACATCGAGCGAGGCGCTGCGATCGAATTCACATTTGCCCACCGCGGCCGAAACGGTGAGGATACCTTGAAGTTAACCATCACCGATCTCGGGGCTGATAATGTCGCAGGAGGCGAAGATGACCAGGAGTTGTTTTCCAAAGAATACAACACCGGGAAAGACGCCTGGGCCACCTACGACAGCACCGCAGAACCCACGATTTCGGCGCTCGGGAACCAAGTCCGTGTTGC
>JAGQQQ010000219.1 GCA_020426125.1 Planctomycetaceae bacterium | reverse complement strand
CTCTTGACTCGTCACGGCAAATCAATCACCACTTCCCCTGGACCCGCGATGCGACCAGTGATGACTCGATTCGATTGTGTGTTCCGGACGCGAATCAGTTGGCCGACCGCTCCCCCTTGCAATGCTTCCGCCTGGGGAATCGTGACTAACAGTCGCCCCTTACGAGCAATCACTCGAACGGCATCCCGCGGTCTGACCACAATCTCAGGGGAGCTTTGCTTCGGCGTGGTGACGTTGCGAGGATCCACCGGCTCCCCCGCTCGGATCGTCTTCCGCGTTGCCAATCCCACCACGACCTCCGGGGCCGAGACGAAATCCGCTGTTTCCAACCACTTGGGTTCGAGGGCCACATGGCTCGCCGTCAACACGGTTCCCGGGGGCAAGGTTTGCAAAGCCACGGCCACCCGTTCTCGAAACGCAATGCGACAAGGGACCCCTCGCTTCCAAAGAAACGCCGGGCCGTCGTATAAGGCGACCGTCAGAGTTTTCTGGCCCCAGATCGGTTGGGAAGGGGCGAACAGTTCCAGTCGGTAGTCACCGGGTTCGGTCGTGGAGAATCCGGTCGAGATCACCTGCGGTCTTTGAAGATCGACGCGGATGTCTTCCGTTGACATTGACCACGCATCCGCGAGTTGCCGAGTGATTTCCTTCGCCACATTCTCGGAAGTCAGCTCCCAAGGGCGTTTCCAGAGAACCGTACATGGCCCACCCAGGATGCGAGCCGGGGGAGACGGGATGCTCTCCAAAGCAAGGCGAACCCGAACCTGTTCGCGACTAATGGTGAGTTCGGGCTGTGAAAGATCCTTCGTTGCGAGATCCAGATTCTCCAGACGGGTCTGGTCCTCAAGCGTCGCTCCGCGGATCTCCGCGATATCGGCCAATGTGACCGCGTCCGCGGACAGTTGCACGCGCCGCTGCAGTTGAATCGTCACTTCCCCGCCTTCCACCACGGTCGCCCAGGAAAAGCAGAAAGGCATCATTAGGCTGAACGTGATTCTAAAGTGATACGTCATTGCATCCCCCAAATATGTTCCTCGTGATCTCCATCGAGGACTTCTTTTGAAGACCTTCATGATCGTCACGACCGATCACGAAACACTCCCACGGTCCTTCAACAGATTCCAATGCCCCACAGGACGTTGAAAGCGCGAGCCCCAAAGGGCCGATAGAACCCCCGCCGTGGACGCTAATCCACGGTAAGAGTCATTGAACACATGAGGCCCGGAGGGCCGACACAATCAATCGGTGACCGAGGTTCTATCGGCCCTCCGGGCCTGCAGCAGGGACTTTTCCGCCGTTCCGGAGCCTGTCGGCTCCGGCTGACCTTCTGCCGGACCTCCGGCCCTAAGACGCCTTTACCATTAATGATAAAACGCCCTGACCTACCGGCGACTCAAAGGCCGAACACACGTTCAAAATCCTTCACGACAATTTCCGAAAACCAGGAGCAATTACGCATTCCTAAAGGATTCGTGATGCGAATAGGGAACAGCGACTCTTCGGTTCCGGCATATGATCACCGAACAATATCCGTCGTCGTCGAGAGCATTTCATCGCCGGCACGAATGGCGCGGGAGTTAATTTCATACGCTCGCTGAGCGGAGATGAGAGAAATCAATTCGGTGACGACCGCGACGTTCGAGCCTTCGAGGAACCCCTGACGGATCCGCCCGAGTCCGTTCTGCCCGGGAACTCCAAGCACTTCATTTCCCGACGCCGCCGTCGCGGCATAGAGGTTGCCCCCTTCGCTGGAGAGACCGGCGGGATTCAAGAAACGGGCGAGTTGGAGTTGTCCGAGGGTGACGGGACTTTCGGGAGCATTCGTCAATACTCCGCTCACGGTGCCGTCTTCCCCGATGTTGAGCCGGGACAAGCTGATGCCGTCTTGAATGGTGATCCCCGCGTCGAGAAGGTAGCCATTGGCTGTGACAAGCTGTCCATTGCCGTCCATACGAAAAGCCCCATCTCTTGTATATCGGGATTCGCCATTCGGCAGGAGGACCTTAAAGAAGCCGTCCCCTTCGATCGCGACATCCAAAGAGTTCTCGGTCTGTTCGAGCGTCCCCGAGGAGAAGACCTTGTTTGTTCCCATGGGGCGGACGCCGTGCCCCACTTGGAGACCGGTCGGAGCCACCTGTCCGGTCGCGACCTCGGTTCCCGGCTGTTCCAGAGTGGAGTACAGCAGGTCCGCGAAGTTAAGCTGGCTGCGTTTGAAGCCCGTGGTGTTGACGTTGGCAAGGTTGTTTGCCGTATTGTCGATGAGCAGTTCCTGGGCCTTCATGCCCGTCGCACTGGTATAAAGTGATCGAATCATGTTTGCTTCTCCAATTACGTTGTGAGCAATTCGTTTTGAAATCTACGACTTCCTGTTTCGCCGATGCCCATCGGGCACCGCTTTTCACTTATGACTCGTTGATATGCCGTTCCATTGCCCGAGTTAACGTCCGCATGGACCGGGCCGCCGCTTCGTGGCGGCGTTGGCTGGCGATCATGTCAACCAGTTCCTGAATGGGATGCACATTCGAGCGTTCGAGGAATCCCTGCACGACGCGAGTGTCGGCATCCGTGGGGGCGACATCGTCCGGGGCGCGAAACAATGTCGTCCCCACGCTGACCAACTGTGAGGGATCGTCGAACGACACCACCCGAAGTTGTCCCACCGCCACACCACGCGCGGTGACTGTTCCCTGATCGTTGATGCGAACCTCCTGATGTGGAGTCTCCGGGGGAACGCGAATCGGTCCGCCCCGTCCCTCGACGACACGGCCCTCGTTGGTGACGAGCGTCCCGTCGGCACTCAGCAGAAAGGTTCCGTTTCGTGTGTAGAGTGGGCTTTCCTCATCCTGGAGAACAAAGAAGCCTTCTCCATCGATCGCCACGTCAAACGGCCTTTCCGTCTGTTCAATTGCTCCCGGGGTGAAGTCGTACGCGTGGTCCACCCCCCGGAGACCGGTCGATGATCGTCCGATCAAATCATCCCGGGTTTCGTCCACGTGGTCATGAAATGTTCCCTGTGAGATCTGTAGACGCCGGTATCCCGGGACTTGTGCATGTGCCAGGTTTTTGGCAATGGCTTCGTGTTCCCGGGCCGATGCCTCCATCGCGTGGGCGGTGCCGTAGATTCCGTGCAGCATGGGAGTCCTTTCCTCAAAAGCTGACGCCGACGGAATGCACAAGCCGTGCCGAACCGCGTGGTCTGATTACGCGATTTCATCACACGTCGAAGAACGCCGTGGTCGGGTCCTAGGAATTGTTCCGTTCGTGCCATTTGATCTGGACAGAACGATCCTGCTGGTTGGGGAAAATCGTTCCGGGTCGCTGAGTAAATTCTTCCCACCCCCGGAGCAATGGGGACCACAATGCTTCGGGGAATGTTTTCATTCATTCAGCAGGGGAACCACTTCCGCGGGGAATGAAAACATCCGCATGAAGACTCCTCCTGACCAAATTTTCTTTCCCAATCGTCAAAGTCTCCGCAGTGCGAAAAAACAAATGCCGACCGTAAGAACGAAAGACCAGTAGGTTGAATTGAGTTGGCCGCTTCGCTCGACGAGGCGCTGACACGCTTTTCCGATTCGGCAGTCCATTAGTCCAGGAAGTGTGGTCCCATGGCACAGGACGATCCCCAAGACATACAAGACACTCCACGCAAAGGGGGGTTGCTGCTGACGAGCATTTTGTTTCTCGGAGCGGGCGCCGCTGGTGTTGCCGTTCCGTTCCTGCTCCCCGACCTTTTCGCCTCAGCGGTGGGAGATACGGCAATGGACCTTGAGTCGAGCCGGGCCGACTCGGGGGAGATGACCTATGTCGCTTTTGGCGAAGTCACGGTCAATCTCGATGAAGGTCGGATGAACCGTTACTTACGGATTAAGCTCGCCCTGCAAGTGTCTCGTTCACAGTCAGACGAGATTGAACAGCGGATGGAAACCAAGCGGCTGGTCCTGCGGAACTGGCTGCTGAGCCACCTCTCCGACAAACAACTCGATGAGATCCGTGGCCGCGCCGGACAGAACATGCTCCGCCGTGAGATCCGCGACTACTTTAACACGGCCCTGTTCCCCGACGGCTACGACCGCATCCATGACATTCTGTTCGAAGAGTTCAATGTCCAATAACGCATCCATCATGACTGCGGCTCCTAACATCGAACGGCTCGACTTCCAGACGCCGCGCCGACCCGATGTCAGCTCCACGCGCATTCTCCGTCGCTGGCTCAATGCCACCTCCAGCCTCATCGAAGAGCAATGGAGGCAGGTGCTGGCGAAACCGGTTTCGCTACAAGGGATTTCCATCGAGCCGGCGATGGATACCAGCGCCTTCCGCGAAGTTCCTGGCGACTCCATCGGTGCCGAACTCGCCATCGGTGAGGGGACCGTTCCCTCCCTGATCGTGATGTCCCACCGCCTCGCTCAAGGGCTGATCGCCGACATCCTCGCTCTGGAGACCAATACCTGGCCAAACCCCACGCCCCCATCGCCCGCCGAACAATCGATGCTGGAACTGCTCTTCGAAAACACGGCCACAGCGCTTGGAGAATCCTGGCCCGGCCAGAAGGCGTTGCGTTGCGAGCTGGTCCGGCTCCACGGCAAGCCGCTCCGAGCCCGAGCCTTTCTTCCGGGTACGGCCCTGTTGCTTGGAAAATTCCAAATCAAAACCCGATTCGGAGATGATTTGCTGTATTGGCTGACGCCCAAGGAATCGATCGAATCTCTGATCGCCGCCGAAACGGAGTTAGTCATCACCGAAGAACACCATTCGCAGCAAGCCCTCACCCGGTTGGTCGAACAGTTGCCCGTTGCGATCACCGTCGAGCTGGGACGATCCGAACTCAGCATGTCGGAAATTGCCAATCTCGCGGTAGGCGATGTGCTGGTGCTGGACCAGTCCGTTTACCGACCACTGCTCTCTCGAGTCGGCAAGGAAATCAAATGGAAAGGTCACCCGGTTGCATTGGGAACCCGTCTCGGACTTGAAATCACGAACGTGCTCACCGACGACACCCCCGACCAACCCCAGCGGACATCGGCCGCCCCCCGCAACTCCCGAACAGGAGCCTCGTGATGACTGAACCCCAGAACTCTGCCACGATCGAAAATCGGGACGCCCCAAGTGACGGGCAGTCCACTGCCTACGGCGTGACCTTTCCCCCGGCCAGCCCGCAAGCCGTAGCCGGACCAAGACTGCCGCTAAAGCGATTCTACGATGTCAATGTGAATGTCTCCGTCGAACTCGGACAGGTCACCATGTCAGTCGGTGAACTGTTGCAGTTGGGAGAAGGAGCAGTGATCGAGCTCGATCGGGCCGTCAGTGATTCGGTCGATGTCATCGCCCAGGGAGTCCGCCTGGCGCGCGGCGAAGTTGTCGTTGTTGAAGACCGGTACGCCGTCCGGATTACGGAACTCGAATCAACGGACGACAACGAATCAACCGGCACTCCCTGAAGTCGATCCCTATTAGTGACGTTTCCATGGACGGTTTCCCATCAATCTTTCTCGTCGTATTCCTGGTATTGGCCATCGCTCAGTCTTCAGTCCAGGCCGATGACGTAGCAGCACTCAATCCCCAATTTCCGCCTAAACCGAGATTTGAATTGCTGCCCTGGGATCTGGGCGCGCCTTCAGAAGAGTTTCCGGGATGGATCCAGTTCTCACCCGTTCCCGAAAACCTGTTTGCCCCTTCCCAAACGGAACGGGCCTCCCCGAAACGGGATTCATCACGCAAACTCTCCCTGTTCGAGAATGAACGGCTCTCAGACGAGACGTTCGGGACGACAAGCTCATTGGTTGACCTGTCCCGGATCCTTCGTTGGACATTGGTGGTTTGCGTCCTTGGAGGCGTGGCCACTTATTTCTTGTTGAAACATTCCCGGGGAGTGTCACTCGCTCCTTTACCGCGAGACATGAAGGTGCTGGAAACGGTCTCCCTAGGTCCACGGGGAAGTGTCCATTTGATTCGAGTCGGCGACGACCATTTTCTCGCCGCCACCGATGCCTCGGGAATCCGATCCCTGACCTTGATCCCCAATTGGCCTCTTCCAGACGGTGGTCTAGCGGCGTCTCCCGACGCGGAACAGCCGATGTCGCCCGTGGACATCCCCTCATCCCAACCCCTCCTCGCGAAGGCCGCATGACATGACTTCTGAAACCTCTAGCCTCATGACAGACCTCCTGCAAAACAGGACTTTCGAGTCGTTGTCTCCGCAGATTCGGGTCGCGCTGTTTCTTGGCAGCCTCGCGTTTCTCTCTTCGATGCTGATCACGATGACGGCCTTTACGCGCATCGTGATCGTCCTGTCGTTCGTCCGGCGCGCGCTCTCGACGCAGGAGATCCCCCCAACGCAAGTGATTCTCGGCCTCTCCTTATTCCTGACCTTTTTCGTGATGGGCCCCACTCTGACGGAAATTGAATCGGACGCGGTCCGGCCATGGCTCCGAGAGGAGATTCCGCTGGACGTAGCCATTCATAACGGACTCGCCTCCCTACGGACGTTCATGCTGAGAGAAACACGCAAGCAAGACATCCTCCTCATGATGGAACTTGGAGATCTTTCCGAATTGGAATCACCGGAACAAATCCCCATGCGGATTCTGATCCCCTCCTTTGTCATTAGCGAA
>JAGQQQ010000218.1 GCA_020426125.1 Planctomycetaceae bacterium | reverse complement strand
AATTTCGTGCTTGTTTCGGATTTGTCCCTTCGAATTTCGGATCTTTCCTCATTCAAAGCGATGATTCAGTTCTGCTGAAACTGCACGGGGGTTGTCACCATTGCGCCCCGTTCATCGGTGACGGAGACAAACCAGGTGTTCGCCTCTTTCGGCGGTTCGGCGACCGAGACGCGATTGGACTCAACGGTCCCCGTTCGGCTCTCCCATTTCCGGACGGATCGGCGACCGGAATCGACCGAATAGTGCAAAGAGGCTTCTTTCAGTGGAACGGCACTTTCATAACCGACGGTGACGTGACCGTCTCCTCTTTGGGGAGATGCCAGTTGGGGGAGCGGGGCTTCCTTCTTGCAGTGGGCATCAATGAAGAGACCGATTTCTTTGGGGGCCCACCCGGCGGGGTGGCTATGCCGCATCTGGACCTCAATCCGTATCTCCTTCGGTCCGGGGACGACGTCATAACTCTTCTGATAGCTGTCAAGCGGATAATGGACGTCGTTCGTCCCGTTCACAAAGAAGATTGGGACCTGGCAGTCCTTGAGTAGGCTTGAAGGGTCGTAGCGCCGAATCCATTCCCCCCGAAGATCCCCCAACTTGTCGATCGCTGGCTTTTGAACGGATTCCCCTTCGTACAGGAACCCGCAGCCGTAGACAGGAACGGCCGCCTGAAATCGCCGATCAACTGAAGCCACGAGGCAGGTTGTGTATCCGCCCCAACTGATCCCCGTCACAGCCGTCCGCTTCGCGTCGACCTCGGGAAATGACCGCAAGAGTGAGTGAGCCCGCACCACGCTGGCCACCGCGTGATACGGCCAGTCATCCGCTTGCTCTCCGCCGATGCTGTCAAACTTCTGCGGGTGGCCCTGATCGGGGCCGCCATTGGAAAGGCGTGTTCGCGTATCACGTCCCGCCGCCTGATTCGGAACAGGCACTCCCTTGGCATCATAAACGGGATCAATCGGCCGGCTCCCGGAGAGATCCATCGCGATGGCCGCGTACCCCCGTTTGGCCCAGAGCCAGACCCACTCCGCGAACGCCGTTCCTCCACCACCGTGTATCAAGACGGCTCCGGGAAACTTTTGATCCTGGGCCTCATCCGCCGAAACGTCACCGACTGTGACAGGGGTGGCGTAGAACGCGAAGACTTCCGTCGGGTGCCCCTCGTATGGTTCCCCCGAATAGAGCAGCGAATGGACGGCTCCGTCTTGTGACAGCCACCGCATCTCGGGAGTCTGGTTGAGTGTGTCGAGATCCCATTGATCAACAGCCCGCCACTCGGGATCCCCCGGTTCGGCGGCGAAAGCCAACTCGTCAAGAATTGTCGAGTTCGCGAAGAATGTCACGAGACAAATCACAACGATCGAATGACAAGAGTTCTGGGGCATCACGGATCTCGAAACCGGGAGAATCGGTGCCCGGAGGGCACCGGCTAAACGAGAAAGAAGTTGTATCAAATTCAACTTCCGGATGCAGTCACCCCGAATCCCGCACCCCGAATCCCGCACCCCGAATCCCGCACCCCGAATCTCGCACCCCGAATCTCTATTCCCGATACTTCTGCTGATACTTCTTGTAAAGCATCGTCTGTTTGTTCGACAGGTCGACCGGTTTTCCGGCGATCCAGGCCCGTTTGATTTGGGTGTCGGCTTCCAGGGGAGAACCGGTCGCGAGAAACAGGGTGGCTTCCTTTCCTGTTTCGAGACTGCCGATGCGATCGGCGACGCCGAGGATCTCCGCCGGGGAGAGTGTGATGGCGCGGAGTGCCTGCTCTTCCGAAAGGCCGAATGCCGCGGCGGTCGCAGCGTGGTAGGGGAGGTTCCGGACGTTGTAGCTGCTCGACCGTTCGTATCCCGAAATCGCAAACGGGATCCCCAAGTCGGCCAGTCGCTTGGGAAGTGTGTAAGCGGCGTCATAAGACTCGTGACGGTAGAGCGGCTTGCGGTGCACCGACGACAAGATCACCGGCACCTTGTGTTTCTTGAGAAGTTCGGCACAGTCGGGAGCATCATATCCGCCAAACACAATGAGCTTGAGATCTTCGTCTCGGGCAAACGCGACGACGCGGTTGATGTCTTCCCAACGGTCGGCATGAACGATGATCGGCAACGTCTTCTCCAGCACGGGAATCATCGACTCATACCGGACGTCATGTCGAGTTTCCGAATTCGCTTCGCGAGCGTGTTGGTACCGTCGGCACTCCTCCAAAAAGTCTCGCATCTGCACGACGTCATCATCGTCGTGGATCGATGCCACGAGCGTCGCTCCAGGGACAACGGTCATGTCTTCATAGGTCCAGCCATCGAGCCGCAAAATCGACCCTTGTCCCGCGATTCTTCCGCCTGAGGGGACGGACATTGTGAACAGGACACCATTCGAACGGGTCACCGGGAAGAGTTCACTGTCCGGGTTGATACTGACATTCGCCCGGACGTTGGGATTGAGAAGTCCCGTCTCGTTGTAGTCGTTGCTCGCGCGAACGGCATTGATCTCCACCAGCCCCAACCGGGAATACGGTTCGAACAGCCCGGGGAAAGCGTGCAGCTTCTTGCCTTTGATGGTTTGGGCATTGTCCGGGACTTGAACCTCGTTCCCGACGGCTGTGATCTTCCCAGCTTCAAAGAGAATCGTGCCGTTTTCGATGACCGGTCCGCTGATGGGATGCACCGTCACCCCGACAATCGCTACTGGCCCATCGGGCATTCGACCCGGAACTTGATCGGATCCGAACGCCGATGCGGAGAGAATCGACATACAAACGATGACGCGAATGTTATTCATTGGAGTGCTACTTTTGAGCCGACTGTTGTGATCATTTCAATTTCGACATATCTCCATTCGGTTTAGCCGTTGCCCTCCGGGCAACGCCGTTCACCGAATGTCGCCGTTAGTGCCCGTGCCCATGTCCATCATGCGTATGACAGAACTCGTCATGCCGGGGCCAGAGTGAGGATTCGTCTACGTTCTCTTCGCCATCCTTCAGCATCTCGGCGCGCGTATCGAGAATCTTCTGAATCAACGTGTTCCGCATCTCGGCGAATTGCTTCCGTTGCTGCTGCTCCTCGCTGGCGTCGAAGTATTTGCGGCCATCGATCCAGGTTTGCTCGCAGCGACTCAAATTCGAGAGGGGCGATCCGGACCAGATCGCGAGGTCGGCGTGCTTGCCCGGTTCGAGTGAGCCGACATATTGATCGATTCGCAATTGGATCGCAGGGTTCAAGGTGACGAACTTGAGTGCCTCCTCAGCGGGCACTTTTCCATATTTCATGGCTTTCGCGGCTTCCTGATTCATCCGACGGCCAAGTTCGCCATCGTCCGAGTTAAAGGAGACCGCGATTCCCTGCCTGAACATGATTGCTCCATTGAACGGAATCGCATCCTGGACTTCGACTTTATAGGCCCACCAATCGGAGAAGGAGGATCCAGTGGCTCCATGTTTCGCCATCGCATCCGCGACCTTGTAGCCTTCCAGAATATGCTGGAAGGATCCAATCGTGATACCAAACTCATCCAACGTCCGGATCAATGCGAGAATCTCATCCTGCCGATAGCTGTGGCAGTGAATCCAGCGATCCCCTGCGAGGACTTCCGCCATCGCATCCAGTTCAAGATCGCGCCGCACTGGCAGGCCGCGTCGATTCTTGGCCCAAGCCTCGCGTCGGGCGGCGTACTCCTGGGCTTCGAGCAACTCATCACGCATGATCTGCTCGACTCCCATTCGCGTTTGCGGATATCGAGTCGTGTGATCGTCGCCCCAGTTGCTCTGTTTGACGTTCTCTCCCAGTGCGAATTTAATTCCCTGGGGGGCGGCCTCGAACTTGAGATCGTCAAAGTTTCCACCCCAGCGCATCTTGATGACCTGATTCTGCCCTCCGATCGGATTCGCGGAGCCGTGGAGAATGTTGGAGGTGGTCAGGCCCCCAGCGAGTTGCCAGTAGATGTCGATGTCATCGCAGTCGATAAAGTCGCCGATTCGAACCTCTGCAGTGATCGCTTGCGCGCTTTCATTGATGCCGCCATCGGACGCGATATGGGAATGGCAGTCAATCAGCCCCGGGGAGACATGCTTGCCCGTCACGTCGATCTGGAGAGTCCCTTCCGGAATGTCGACCTGCTTGCCAACGGCCACAATCTTGCCGTCTTCCACCAACACGGTCCCCCCTTTGATGGTCCCTTCTGGACCACTCGTCCAAATAGTGCCCCCGACAAAGGCCACCGCTTTCGGCGCCTCAGGCAGGGCGTCCCGTCCAAAGGCTCCGAGCGGGGAATTCACTGCAAACGAAGAGGCTTGCGTCCGTTGCTGGAACTCTTTGTCCTTCTCGTCTTCGGAGTCGTCTTTCTGTTCCTCGGAGTTCTCATCGGCCTGGGAGTCGTCACCCGCCTTCTCAGCGTCCTTCTCCTTTGACGACTGATCTTCGTTCGAAGTCATCACGAAGGGAGAGTTGGTTCCATCCGGCCAGGTGAGTGTTCCCAACCACTCCGACGCCTCCTCTTCCAGCACGACGGAGAAGACCGCGACACCTTTCACTCCAAATTCGTCGGCAAGGAATTGCCCGGAGAGACGGGAGCCTTCTCTGGAGATGGTTTTCAGCTCGACCGCTTTTTCAAACTTCGGCAAGGTCTCGTGGGGGCGAACCTTCGCTTTGAGTTTGTCCTCGCCGGTGATATTCAACAGCAGAATCTTCTTCGCATTCCTGGGGACTCCGCGAAGCGTGAGTTTCCAGTCTCCCTGGACTTTGACCGCGTCGTCGTCTTCATGTTCAAATCGCTCGCCAGCGACCCAGGTCTCGACGATCTTGGTTTTCTTCGCGAACAGATCGCCATCGGTGACAAGAAAACTGGCCAGTTTGCCCGGGCTGACTGAGCCGAGTTGCTCCGCCAGTTGAAATCGCTTCGCCGGAACGGTCGTCAACGCCGCGAGTGCCGCATCGGCTGGGAATCCCCGTTTGACGGCAATTCGCAAGTTCTTGAGAAACTGCGAACGATCCCCCAGGCGGTGGCAGGTCAACAACACCTCCACACCCGCCTCATGAAGTTTGGCCAGATTCTCCGGGGCGAGGTCCCAGTGCATCAGCGACTCGAGCGAAACGCTTCGCGCGGATTCCGGGGTGGCAACGTTGGGAGCCTTGGGGAAGTTCACGGGAACGACGATCGGTCGCTGAGACTTGGCGATCTCCGCCAACCGGCGGTATTCATTCCCGCTCCCGACGATGATCAGGTCCAGACCGAATTCGCGAGCGTAGTCATCGGCACGCATCGCAAACAGTTCGTTCGCGGCTTCCAGCATGACGGGTCGACCGCCATCAAGAGACTTCACCAGCGCCGCGAGAGTTGCATTCTTTTCCGGAAGCCGAAGCGACGGATCGACCTCAACCGCTCGATGGGCATCACGATACCAGATCGCGTCGTACATCGCCTGACGTGCCAGCGCGACGGCTCCCATCGGGGAATTGGGATACTGATCGCGGTCCCCGTTGCGACGCGGGATCGTCAATTCCCCTGTGAGCGCGACCTCATCCCGAAGGAGCAATTGGGCCAATTCCTCCGTGCCCAGCGAATAAACGGCGCTCTGCCCTCGCAGAATCCCATTCTGCGAAGCAATCAAGCGGGCGACGAATCCCAACTTGCGAAATTCGGGGGCGGCGAGTTGATCCCGTTTCAGATCGGAACGGACCGAGAACTCCCCCCGAATCTGCTCGTTCCAATACGCGGTTGGGGGGCGGGTGTTGGAACCGCTGAGAGAGACCTCGCCGTAAGAGTCAATCAGCCCGGGAAAGATGGTCTTCCCTGATAAAGCCAAGACCTCGGCATCTTTAGGAATCTCAACGTCCGCTCCGGCGGCTGTGATCTTGCCGTCGCGAACGACCACCGTCCCCGATTCGGTCACTCGCCCCGGTTCGTGGACAATCCGCACCTCGGTCAGGGCGAACACTTCGGGGAGGTGCCGATGAAGCCCTTCCACGTGCCGGGTCGAACTATCGCCGGCTGAAAGAAAGTCATAAGAAGAGCAACAGACAAGCCCCAGAAACAACGCGCAAAGATGAGTTCTCATAAGCCGGCTCGAAATCCGAAAATGAACATAGTCGGGCAAGTAGAGAGAAAGGAGTGTGAGACGAAATCCCTAAGCGGCGTCCTCCACGATCGGAAGTCTCACCGGAGGAAGTTCGATTCATCCTGATCAATCCCTCAATGACTCGCCAGTTCGGATAGTTTGAATGCGGACGACGGCCTCGATCTCTTCTCCTCGAACCGTTACAACCGGAACTGCCCCGCATTTGCGAGTCAGAAATGGCGATTTGGGCAAACCGACGAGACCATCCCATCCACCCGATGCGTGATGAGAATCGCGTTCAGTTCGGACGGGCTTCTCCCCACTTCCGTCTCCGGATACCGCCAAGATGGTTCGTCGGATAGAATCCGATCGCGATTCAGAAAAGGAACGGGGCCAACGGAAAAATCATTAATAGAAATGCTACGCGATGCGCACACTCTTCTATCTGATGGCGGTCGGCAGCATTCTTCCGACGCCAGTTCTCGCTCAGTCTCCCCCCGATTCTGCCGTCCCGGCCCACAAGGCGGATACACCCGATCTTCGGCCGCAACGCAATCGTAGCGGATTCGGCGGTCCCATCGAACTGGGTCCGGATGACAAACAGATATTTCCCGATCCGACGGACAACATCACTCAAAAACGGGAAGGGATCGCTCGCGGTAAGTTGGAGATAATCGAATACGAGTCCAAGACTGTCGGGACCACGCGAAAGATGAATGTCTATACGCCCCCAGGGTACTCGAAAGACCGGATGTATCCCGTCCTTTACCTGCTCCACGGAATCGGGGGCGATGAATCGGAATGGCAGCGGTTTTCGACGCTGGATGTGCTCTTTGACAATCTTATCGCCGATGAAAAAGCTGTTCCGATGATTGTCGTCATGCCCAATGGGCGAGCCCAAAAGAATGACCGGGCCGAAGGCAATGTCTTCGAATCCGCTCCCGCATTTGTCGTCTTCGAGCGGGATCTTTTGGACGATGTCATCCCTACCATCGAATCCCGTTACGCCGTACTGGCGGATCGGGAACACCGGGCTTTGGCTGGTTTGTCGATGGGTGGTGGACAATCCCTGAACTTTGGGCTTTCCCATCTTGACACCTTTGCCTGGATCGGGGGATTCTCATCGGCCCCCAATACGAAGCCTCCGGAGGAACTCCTTCCCGACCTGGAAAAAGCCCGAACCGAACTCAAACTGCTGTGGCTCTCGTGCGGCAGCAAGGATGGACTGATCCGTACCAGCCAGCGGACGCAACGTTACCTGAAGGAAAAGGGCATCCCACATATCTGGAATGTCGACTCACACGGCCACGATCCCATGCATTGGCGGAACAACCTATATCACTTTGTTCAACGATTATTTCGTGCAACGCCAGAGTGACTGAGAAAACAGGCCTTACACTCTGCGTACCGACCATTTGGAGGACAGGTATGACATACCGTTTCCTGCGTCTTTTTGTGGCGGTTTCCGCGTCGCGGCGGACACAACCATTGGGACGGGCGAGTGAGTTGTTCCGGTCGGCGGGGGGCCAGGTTGTCAAGAATGTGCGTTGAGTTGAAGACGACGGGAATGACAAGCTGCCCCCAGATCGTGGGAACTTCCGAGACAACCAGGGGGCAAATCGCCGGATTGTCCATGAAGATTCAATTTCTCCCATGACGGCGATTTGACCCCAGCCGCCAACGTAGTCCATCACATCACGAACTTAGGGGCAAGAACTCCTGGCTACCGCAAGAAGAACACTCCAACCTGGTGTCGTAGAATTCGACAGCGACTCCCTGACCGGACGGTATTAACTGTTTCTCTGTGATCGAACTGATCTCCGTGAGCATGAATGCGTCAAGTTCCTTGTTATCATCGCAGCGAGTCCATAATTCGAACCGACCGTCAGAAAAGATCAAGGCATCGTAGATCTCTTCAATCCAAAGATGCTTGTCGTCGCAAGAACATCGACAGTGCTTCTGGCAAGAGAAACAGATGAGTTTTCCCAGCAGACGGTTTCGTCCTTCGCCGACTTTCTTTCTTGGTTCAACGTGATCCATGTTCATGCTGTTGCCTCGGTGCCGAACGCTCTGCCGTGTTCCGAGATGGATTGCCAATCTGTCCCCATTGCTTTTTGAGATGCACGTTCCGTTTCGATGTACTCGATCATAAACGCAGGCGCTTCATTCAACAGTCTGTCATCTTCGTGCTTGGCCTAGTCCAACGCAAATCCGTGAATCCGTTTCCATTTGTGCTGCGGGGCCGAAGATCAGTGGCAAACAGCGTATCCCAATTCGAACTCCTCACCAGAATGTGTGGGGAAAAATGGTCCGATATCTGCTTTCTATGCGGTCAATCATGCGGAATACCGGCAAGTTTTGATGTTTCAGATTCTGCATCCGAATTGTGAACCTTGTTATTGCGTCCATTCTTCGAACAAACTGTCTTTGAGCCCATTCGCTGATCGGGAGCGAACCGAAAATCAGTGGAAATTTCCCGCGGATTCTGGTGAAAAACCCGATTCTGAACGTGCCCGTTTCGGCCATCAGATTGTGTTTCGATCAGACGAAAGATGATGATTCGATGGGAATTCCTTGAGCCCGCTTCGATTCCTTCAACAAGCCTGTCAGGCTCCGGCACGGCGACAGTTTTGGGATGATAGGCCGGAAGGGTTGACGGAACCTTCGTGGCGGAATGGTCGTGTCGGCCCTTCAGGCCTGACCGTGGACTGCCAAATCGCCCGATCTTCCATGCCCAATGAACATTGGACACTGATCGGTGATCCTCGATAGATTCTTCAAGATTTCCCGATACTCGCTCATTCATAGATGGCCCGATCGCAAGATCACGTGGTGCGGATGAGACATCGACGATTCTTTTCAGGTGACTACTTGATGACTGACAATTCGCCACGTGTAACGGGTGACTCCATGACGAATGACGAAACGGCCCATGATTTCGAGCAAGCCGCGATGGAACCGGCCCCTGGAATCGTGCGGGAATTCTGGCAGTTTCTCAGGGAGAACAAGGCCTGGTGGCTGCTGCCGTTGCTGATCAGCCTCGCCATCTTAGGAATCGCGGTCTGGGTGGGAATGTCACCCCTCGCGCCGCTCATTTACCCTCTGTTTTGACTCAATGAAATTCGAGCGAATTCGAGAGTTCGCGTGCTGGTCCACTTGCCGACGCCAAAACTTCGGCGAAGATGCATAGCAGAATGGCATCACCGGTTCAGCTTGTTGGTCGAGTTGTCCTTTCCCCAGTCATGACAGGCGATTTCGCTTTCGATGTATCGAGTCACTCAGGAGATTGATTTCTGCTATGGCCACCGCCTCCTCAACTATGGCGGAAAGTGCCGCCACTTGCATGGACACAACGGCAGGGCCGTGATTGTCCTGGAAGGGGCCGACCTCGATGATCGCGGGATGTTGATCGATTTCAGTGACATCAAAGTCACCTTAAGAAACTGGATCGATCAGGAGTTGGACCATCGGATGATTCTCCATCGGGATGATCCGGCTGTGCCGTATCTGCGGGAACTCGGGGAACCTTTGTATCTGATCGAATCGAATCCGACGGCGGAAAACATCGCACGGTTAATTTGCGAGGAAGCTCTCAAGCATGAGTTTCCGGTGGTCGAAGTCCGGCTCTGGGAAACGGCTCGGTCCTGCGCGACCTACCATCCATCCTGATGATCGCCGTGATTTTCCAAGGAACACCACGTGCCTCGATTGTTCATCGGCAACTTTGCCTTAGAACAAACGTTATCCAGAAGGGGGACCCTTCCCCAAAGTCTCAAACGACTTGAGTCGGAACTGGCATTCGCCTGGTTGGCAGTGGCGAACGATGGAGATGCCATCTATTTTCCCGAGACGGTTGACGCGACAGAATGGGAACGTCTCCAAACTCTTGCCCAATGCCAGATTCGCATCGCAACGAACCTGTCTCACTCCGAGTGGCGTGGATTCGAAATGGTTCCTTGGGGATGGACGCCCCCATTGCGTCGCTTGGCCAAAGACCTGAATTGGAAGGCCCCTGGACCTGATCCGGCAATCGTCAAGACCGTCAATTCCCGCATCTTCGGCTGGGAAATCGAGAAGGAATTGGGGATCGCGCTTCCTGGGACAGCGGTGATTCATTCACTTGAGGAATTGCGTACAGCGATCAAGCGATCAGATGAGGATCCTTGGTGCTGGGTCTTGAAAACACCTCTCAGCCAGGCGGGACGAGGGCAGATGAGAGGCTGTGGACGGTTGCTGAATTCCGCACAGCTCGGTTGGATAAAGAAGCGACTCCAGGAAGGACGCGTTTTGATTCTTGAGCCCTGGTTGAGAAAAACCCGGGAATTTGGAGTCCTGTGGGATATTCCTCGGGACGGGCCACCCCAATTGTTACAGATCACGGAATTGCTCACTTGCTCCAAAGGGGGGTATCTGGGGACTCGTTTTCCAGGATTCCGTTCAGGAACGAACTGGTTTCAGGAGTTGTTCAATGCTCAGCGGACAGCCGCATTGAAGGTCCAGGAAACCGGATATCATGGTCCCTTGGCGATTGATGCGATGGACTTTGTCCAGCAGAACGGCGAATCGGCGCTGCGACCGCTCCAAGATCTCAATGCCCGTTGGTCGATGGGGCGAATTGCCTGGGAGTGGCGAAAAAAGCTCGCTCCCGCTTCCAATTCGCCTCAAGGACTCCGGGTTTGCGAGGAATCTCCCATTGAGGATTTTCTTGCGTTGTCGCCCTCGATGGTCGGGGGGATGGCAAGTCGTCATCGTCTGTGGTGGACCTCCTGGAACTCCGACTTCGACGTTTTGGCCCACTCGGAAAAAGCGGACAGCACAGGGGAGAGTCCCGCGAAGAGGGGGGAATCTCAAGGCCGTTGATCACCCGTTTCCACTAACCGGACCAAGCTGGGAAATCGTCAGTCTGACCAGGATCGGAAGCTTCGGCAGGAGCCGCTAGAACCGTTTCGTTCGGTGCGCCGATTCACAAAAGCAACATTTTAGGATTCAATCGGGTACCTGTGCTGACGTAGGTTTGGGTGATCATCCGACGAAATGGGAACGGGGATGAGCTGGACGAGCCAACGGAGGAATCAAGAGCCATGCTGGTATTAAGTCGCAAACAGGACGAGAAGATTATTATTGGAGACTCGATCACCCTGATGGTGGTTTCCATCCAGGGTGATAAGGTCCGATTGGGGATTGAAGCTCCCAAGGACGTCAGCATTCATCGCGAAGAAGTGTATAAAGCGATTCAGGACGAACGGGCCGGGGTTACCCCTCAAACGAATCAGACGAGCAAGAATTCGTGACGTTGGACGGTTGAGCAAGGTTGGGCCAAATGAACTCCCCTGATGCTCGGTCAACACTCGGGGCGTGAGCATTCAGCCAGCGATCTGAGGCTTTGAGAGAGCGGAGTGGGCTCATTCCGTTGCGTTCAATGGGACTCGGCAGTCCAGTGAGACGCCTCCTGCTCCCAGTCCAATACGAATTCGAAACGTCTGGGTTTCCCCGCTCCAGGTGACCCCTCGACCTCCCTCCTCGAATGATCCGCTCCAGATCTCCTCGCCGGATTGGCGGTGGAGAACGGCGCCATCAATCCCCGACAATCTCTGTTGGGCAAAGATCAAGACGGGCCAGAGTTTGGGGTACTGAGCAGCGACGATTTGTGGTCCGAAAGATCGGGACCAGGCAATTTCATAGGAATCCCGGTCCACGCTCGCGACGGTTCCATCCACCAACCGCTCGGCCAGATCGGAAATCGACATCCCATAGGACTCGAAGTGGCTGAAATTCCGCTCAGCGAGGCTCGTGAGGACAATCAGGGAGTCGGGGGACTCGATCACGGTCAATTGCCTGACCACTTGGGGAAGTTCCAGTTTGACAGTTCCGAGAGTCTCACCCGTTTCCCCGGAACAAATGGAAAGTTCTCCAGCTGGTGTCAGAAAGGCGAGATCGAACCCGTTGATGGTGGTCCAGGCCGTCTTTGGGGGAAAAGACCGTTCCCAATGAGAGTTCCGACTCGCCGGATCGTAGAGGCTCCAAACGAATTCGGTTTCTCCGGATTCGACGCAGGGGAAAAACCGACCCCAGTCTCCTCCCTCTCGTTGGACGTGCCGACGAATTGCCGTTCTGGGGAGGTCGGCCTTGTGTAGAAATGTGCCATCGGTGGCATCATAAACTTCCAACTCACGATGACCTGGGGGTTTGAGGATGACGTACGACTCATCTCCGAAGATTTCCGAGTCCGCGGGGATTCCCTTTCGTCTCCAAAGCTCCCCCCCCGTCGTCGGGTTCAAGGCGATCAGTTCATCCTTCACCGAGTAGCAGAGGACGTTGGAATTCAAAGGGCCAACGCTGCCGTAAAAGTTGTTTCCATCACCAATTGATCGGAAGGACCTCATTCCCAAGGCAATCCGCCGCTGCCGGTAGATGGAAACCTGAGCATCGTCCGAGTTCCCCAGCAACCGCGTGGTCAAAACTTGAGGTTTCCCAGGGGTGGTCAACAAGTCAACCAGAAAGAAACGGTCCGCGAGCACAATGAGGGCAAGATGCCCCTTGGTCTCGACGTGAAAGCCGAGATTCTGCCCGCTTGGGTTGCGGGATTGTCCCGTGTTCGTGCGGATCTTTTCATTCAACTGCTTTCCCGACCCATCGAGGATTTCAATGTGAGTCCCCGATTGATCGACATAAAATGTCCATCCAAACAAAAGGGGGGAATGCGGTCCTAAAATGGGAATCAGATGGCTTCTGGGA
>JAGQQQ010000217.1 GCA_020426125.1 Planctomycetaceae bacterium | reverse complement strand
CGGGCGGGCAAGGTGTGCGGATCACGGAGGTCTTTCCCCATTCCCAAGCGGAATGGGCCGGCATTCAGGTCGGAGAGATTCTTTTCCGAGTCGAGACCGGCCGGGTTGATCCCCAGGTGACACACATCCGAACCACGGCCGATATTGGGCCGACATTCTGGAACGGAGACCAGGCGCTCCGTCCAGAGGTTCATAAATTTTTTCTCCGGGATCCCAACACAGGAGAGACCCGGGATGTCAAAGTTCGCCTGAGGGACGTTTCCGTTCGCAATTGATTCCCCTATCCGGAGGCCAGCCATGCGAGTTCGTCATTTCAGTACGCCTGTTGTTCTCACAACCCTAGCCCTCGGTGTCCTGTTCGTCGGCCAGGCGACCGCCGTCGACCCACCGGCGAAATCTTCCGGCGATGTCGCCGCGATCAACAATGACCTGGCTTTTCGGATCCTGGAAACACTCCGCGAGACTTCGCCATCCGAAAACCTTGTCTTTTCACCAGCCGGTGTGACAGTCGCATTAGGGATGGTTCTCACCGGTGCCGAAGGAGAAACGGCGGCCGAGATTGAGAACTTGTTAAGGGGGGCTCATGAACGGTGTGACCTTCACGCCACGCTGTCTCGACTTGCCATCAATGGATCTGCAGGTAAAGACGCGGCAACGCTGAATACTCATAACCGGCTCTGGGGAGACGAATCTCTCGACTGCCACCCGGCATTTCTGGATCAGCTCCGCAGCACCTACAATGCGGAAATGTTTCTCTTAAACTTCGCGGATCAGTCGGAAATGGCGATTCAGGAGATCAATGGCTGGATCGCGGATCAGACGCAGGGAAGAATTGGGGATCTCGTTGGACCGGAGAGCATCACTCCGGCGACGCAATTGGTCATGACGAATGTGGTTGACTTTCGCGGCCCTTGGGTCAAGCCCTTCATGGAAGATCTCACACAGGAGATGCCATTTGAAGTCTCTTCGGGCAAAACGGCCAACGTCCTCATGATGCAGCAGGTTGCGACGTTGCCCTACCAGGAAACAGAGTCTTACCGCGCCGTTCAGATTCCTTATCGTGGAGGACGATTTGCTTTTTGTGTGATTCTTCCCCAAAAGCCGCACGACCTGAATTCCCTGGAAGCCGAGTTCCACTCCGCTTCGGTTCACGAAATATTAGAGAAGGCGGAGATGAAGGTCGTCGACCTTGAGTTGCCGCGGATGAAATCATCTACTTCAATTTCGCTCAAGCAAGTCCTCCAGGACTTGGGGGTTCGTCAGGCGTTCGAATTGTCCGCCGACTTCTCAGCGATCGGGAGCAATGAAACCCTGTTATTGAGCGATGTGTTGCATCAATCGTTCATTGAGGTCGACGAACAGGGGACGGAAGCCTCTGCTGCAACGGCGGCCGTCTTCTCGAAATCGATTCCGACAGTCGAGGTGGAATTCCACGTCGATCGGCCCTTCCTGTATATGGTTGCGGATCGCCACACCGGAGCGATCGTTTTTCTCGGACGGATGATGGCTCCAGCGCAAACCGAGAAGTCAACTCCTTAAGCGCCGACGAACACCGTTTTCCCGACTCGACGAAGATTGCGGCAACTCGAACCGATGAGGACGGAAGCACGACGCCGTTGAACCGTGAAGGATTTCTCGATATCCCGAAGACTCAACTCCGCCACAACAGAAAACAGCATTGCGTTCCCTGCAAGAGTGCGTACACTTGTCAGTCCCATTTGCTTGTTTCCACTTGTCGGCGGAGGTTTCGATGCGGTCCAAGCTGCTGATCGTTTTGATCTACACTGGCCTCTTTGACGTTCTCCCGATGTCTCGGGCCTCGGCGGAAGTTCCACAAGATGTGTTGACCGCAATTGAGACCCTGCAACGAGAGGAACGAGAGAGCCAGGAACGGGCCGCTCGCGAACTCAAGGAGGAATCCGATCAGTTTCTGGCACAGATGAAGAAGCTTCAGGATTCCCTGACGATGGCCGCCCGGCTTGATGAGGCGGTCTTGGTGCGAAATTTTCTTCGAGAATTCCAGTTGAAAGCTGCGGGGCCAAGCCGCGAGGCATGGATACAGACGGAATTGGACACACTTCCCGAACTGGCTCAGGGGACTTGTCGACAGCATCTCACTGAGTTGTTGAAAATTCGCGAGCGAGTGATCGATGCCCAGCAACAGCTAGAAAAACGGAAGCAAGACGAACTGCATCCCCTGTTCCTGAAGTACACCCAAGAGGGAAATCTGGATGCGGTATTGGCGATTCGCGACGCACTGGAGCAGGTCGTCCGGCCGAAGGGTGCCGGCCCGACTCGTCCGGGTTTGGCGGAACCGGTTCCGGCTACTATGGAGATCAAGTTGTCCACGGATCCTGAGATGGCCCGTCGCCAGCATCGGGAGGCAATTGCCCGGCTCTCTGCCGACGCCAACAAGCAGGCTGCGAAAATCCTTCCCCCGTTGATCTCTCAGTTGAAACGGGTTCAGGCGACGGAAACTCAAGCGGCACGACTGGACCAGGCAGTCGCAATACGCGACTTGGTCACGTCAATGCAACTGCAACAGGATCCGGCCCAAGCCCTGGAGCTTGCCAGAAAGAAGAAGTCCGAACTCGCGGGAGATGCGGCGACAGCCATTGGGGAATCCTTACAACAACTGGCCAGTTTGCAAGCGGAGATCATCGAGAAGCGGAAGGACTATAACTTGGCACTCGCCCGGATTCTGGAACCCGAAGTCCGGCGGTCCGTAATGTCTGATGAAGTCAACCGAGCTGGCGAAACGTTGCGTGAATACCTGATGTTGAAGGATGTGAGTTGGCCGGTCCATTGGCTGCGATCGAGCCATTCTCCGCCGCCCGAACTGCCCTCGTCCACGAATCAACTGACCGGACAATTCGAGCGAACACGGCTGGAACGACTGAAGGAGTTTGAGGATAAGGAGTCGCAACTCCGGAAGGACCTGATCAAAACCTGGAAGGACGGTTGGAATAGCGAATCCGGATCACCGGCTCAACAAGCGGCTTTGACAAAGTCAATCGCCTTTGCGGAAGCCGATTACGCACACGGCTTCCATGGTATGCGGTTGTTTCGCGTTCCAGATGACATGCCCAAGGCCGGCCGCACCGCGTGGGCCACTTATCAAAAAGAGATGAAAACCTTTCGAAAGCAACTCTCCGAACAACAGGACGCAGCGGTCAAAGCTCTGGAGAGCGAACTGCAACCCGTACTGAAAGATTTGGCAGATCAAGGCGAGTACGAGACGGTCCTGGTGATTCGGTATCGCCTGCCCGAGTTTCGAGTGACGATGACTCCGATCGCCGTGAAGGTGGCCCGTAGTCCTTATTCATCCCACCTCTGGGATGGATACATCTTAGAAGCTCGTGGCGAGAACAGCTTTCTCGTCGCCTACCGCTTGGGTGAGCCCGGGGAATGGTTGCCGCGAAGTCGGATTCAATTTGCTCCCGACGATGTTGTCGAGATCGCCCCACCGGGAAGGGGCCAGACACCGCCGGGACCAGGTGTTCCCGTTCTGGGGACGACGCGACTTCAACCGGGACAAAAAGCGGTCAAGTTCTGGGGGTCGAGTTGGTATCCGGTGACAATTCGGCAGTCGACCCCACAAGGCGTTCTCATCGATTGGGACACATTTCCTAATCGGCAGGAAACGGTTCCAAGAGCGGATCTCCGCCTCATTGAAGAGGATTAGGTTCCAGATTCGGTCCCCCTTCCGATTCCTGTCCTCACGCCCGCAATGTCACTTGGGAACGCACTCCTCGGACCCCACTCCTCGGAACGGGCTCCGGACAAAATTCATCAAAAAGGACGTCAACGCTGCTGGAGGTACTCCTCAAGTCGCTCGGCCTTTCGCATCAGGTAGGGAATGTGCTGATTGTTCGCTTCCACAAACTGGGCGAGCAACCGCATATGTTCGTGAAACTCCTCTGTAAATTTGGCGTTCTCTTGATCCCGCCAGGTGGTACTCAACGATTCAAGCTGCCCGGCCAACAATGTGGCCTGATCGGAAAGCAGATTGTTAAACTGCTTCAGCCTCAACGCAAACGCACGCAACTCTTCTGGATTCGCAATGGCCTGGGCCATGGACTCTCTCCTCTGGATTCGTATGGGGGCCGTTTCATTCTACGGTCGACCGAAAAGAAATCCCATGCCAAGAAGCGATTCCGCACCTGGCGCATCGGCGCGTTAATCGTCGGTGGGAAAATCACTTGCCTTGAGAAGGGGGACGACAATCAGGAGAAAGCGTACACGGATGTTCCCGGATGAAACGGATTTCCACCGATTTCATTGAGAATTCTATTGGCGTGTCGATCGCGATCGACACGCCCCTGGCGTTTCGCGAAGGAATTGTTAGCTTCCGAAAAGCCTGTCATCAAAGAGCCTCGCGTTGTCCCATCTCTCTGATCAGACGCTGACGATCCTTCACAAGTGGAGCGGTCTCCGGGACAACGGTATGATAGGACGCCTTCAGGTACGTCCTTGCCGTTGTCTCGTCATTCTGCAGATGACGCGTGACGGCCGTGAAGACATAGCCGTTGGGCATCCATGGACGCCGTTCCATCGAGGATTGGAAAAAGTCCTCAGCCTCTTTCCATCTCCCCGCAGCGAGATGGAATCGTCCCAAACCATCAATCAGGTCATGCATTTTTGTTGCGTGATCCAATGATTCATAGGCAATTCGTTCTTCAGGGGAAAGGCTCTCCGTCAGTCTCCGTATTTCATGAAGAAGCGCTTCGACATGCTTTTCCCGATCGATCGATTCACGAAATGGCCTCGATGCGTAGATAAAACTCGCGAGAGTCATCGCGACAAGTCGGTCTTCGGTTCGCAAGTGCAGGAATTCATCACGTTCGGTCGCCGACGGAACGTTTTCAGGATGCCAGGTCCGGTTAAGGACTTCGACGACGAGTTTCTCGGCCAGGCCTTTCGCGGTCAGCCAGTGCCCGTCGATTGTCATATGGACATGCTCCAGAAAGAGGTCCCGCCCGGGGGAAGCGTGTTTGGTGTGGTTCTCGAATAACGAAACAAGATCCAGGAGCCAAACTTCGGACGATGCTTCTTTCACCGTATCTTTCAAGATCTGGATCAATCGGCTTGAAGTTCGATAGCGACAGGGATCCAGGTCACGCGCCTGGATGTACTCCGCTGCTGCTTCGGCTCGACGGCCTGAGGCTTCGAACGCCTGTGCGAGGCGGTAATGCAGGAATGCGCATTCTGGACAATCCTCAAGTTGCTGTTTGACGAGGGTCTGTAACTCCTTCCATTGTTTCTGAGAAGTGGTTCAACAACAAATGATGTGCGCGGGGCTAACTATCCGATGAGTTTGAACTTGGCTTCG
>JAGQQQ010000216.1 GCA_020426125.1 Planctomycetaceae bacterium | reverse complement strand
CTGGTTCGAGTCCAGTCGGGCGCACTTTTTTACAAACCCTTGCTGAAACGCGACTTGCGTTTACCGTCGGTTGACGGCGTGCAGCGAAACCTCTTTCGATCTGACAACTTTTCCGGTTGTCAGTCACCCGAAATTGAGGACTGCACGCCATGTCAGCCACGTTCAAACCCCCCAAACTCTCCCATCACAAAGCCACGGGCAGAGCATTTGTAAAATTTCTGGGGAAATTCGTCTATTTTGGCCGCTGGGGCTCGCCCGAGTCCCAAACCGCTTACGAAGAGTGGATCCGGGAACAAGAAAGGCTGAGAGACCCCACGGGACGTCTCACAACCCGAATCGACCGCTTGTGCGTCGAGTTCCTCAAGCACGCCCTGGAATACTACGTCGATGAATCCGGCGTCCCCACAACCGAAGTGAACTGCTATCAGCAGGCTCTGAGAGTGGTCGACCGCCTATTCGGGAAGGAACCGGCGTCCGAGTTCAACCCTCTCAAGCTGAAGGCCGTTCGCGAAGAGTTCGTGAAGCTGGGATGGGCGCGGACAGTCGTCAACAGGCAGACAGCCCGTGTGAAGTCCGTTTTCCGCTGGGGGGTGGAAAACATGATGGTCCCCGGTTCCGTCGTTGAAGACCTGAATTGCGTGGCCGGGCTGAAGCGGGGACGCTGCAAGGTCCGTGAGACCGCCCCTGTGCCCCCGGTTGATGTGGAAGTGGTCGAATCCACGATTCCCTTCATTCCTGAAACCATCGCACTGATGGTCCGGCTGCAACTTCTCACGGGGATGCGTCCGTCCGAGGTCCGATTGATGAAAGTCGGCGAGGTCGACACCAGGGGGGATGTTTGGCTCTACAAACCCGGTCGGCACAAAAACAGCCATCACGGGAAAGACAGAACAATTCCCATCGGCCCCCAAGGGCAGGCTCTGTTGATGCCCCTGATTGGTGACGCCGTGCAAGCTGATTCGTTCGTGTTCACGACTCCTGACGGGGAACCGTACACGCTGGCAGCCATTCGGAGAGCCATCACACGGGGCTGCGAGCGGGCTTTCGAGATGCCTGACGAGTTGCGAAACATCGCGAGGGCATTGAAAGACGTGGAACCGTCCGAACGTCCCAGGCGGAAGCGAGAACTCCAGAAACAGGCGAAGGAATGGCGGGCCGAGAATTGCTGGACTCCCAATCAATTGCGGCACACGTGCGCGACGCTGATCAACCAGCGAGTGGGCGACATCGACGCCAGCCGGGTTATTTTGGGACACGCGGAGAAGAGCACGACAGAAGTCTACGCAGAACGGGATCTCGGGAGGGCAGTTGAGATCATGAAGTTGTACGGCTAGAAACTTTTTCGAAGTTTTTTCTTAGCCTATACGAAGTTGCGTCAGTTCAGATTTAAGTCGTTGAACGATCGGCATTTGAGCGACGGTAATACCGTGGTCTACATCAGACGTCGTCTGAGGACATGGTGTTTTTCATGCGGCGAAACGATGATAACCCATTGACATTCTCGACAACTTATTAAGATTGAACGCAGCAACCACGAGTTGCGAGGCAAGCCACGGCCGACAGTGCAGGTAGTGTTCCGACCGATGGGACGTGTGAGATCAGTTGATCTTGCACGTCCCTTTTTTTATGGCCCGACGGGCCGGGGGAAATCAATGCCAAAACTCATGAATGCCGCACCAGCGGTGACGCCGCGTTCGAAAGGGCTGGAACCCGTGAACGCACTCTGCAAGAAGCTTCCCGGCGGCAACACCACGCCAGCAACCCGGACACGATGGATCCTTTACGGAGTCGATGGAATACGTCTCCCAGCAATTCGCATCGGTCGCAAATGGTTCTCGACGCCCGAGGCCATTGACTGGTTCTTCGAAGAGCGTACCCGCAAGCTGCTCGCATCTGCTGATGACTCGCAAGGAGATGTCCCCAGCCAGTCTGACCGGTCTGCCGTCGGTCTGTAACCCACGGATTCACCGTCCGTGGGCTGTTCCACGGACAATCTCAGTAACTCCCACATGGAGAATCTCATGTCCCAGTCATCCGACGTCCCCACACAAGAAGAACTCGATCGCATGGAGCGTCAAGTGGAACTCCAGGAGCGGTATGTCACTGCCCTGGAGCGTAGCCGCGAACTCACGGAGTCTGGTGCAGCCCCATCCGAAGAGTACATGGAACGGGTGGAGCAACACGTTTGCAACGTAGAAAAGTTGGAGGACTTGCCGTCGGTCGACCAAGAGGAATTCGAGCGGACCGACAAGCATGTCGCCAATCTGCAATCGATCGGCTGACGATCAGCCAGCTAACAACTTAATCGACGCCCCCCGGCGGATCTGTGCTCAGGCACAGGTGCGCCGTTTTTTTTTCGCCTGACTGAAAAAGAGATGGCCGCCCCAAGCTCACTCAGGACGGCCTGTCTCAGTCACCGGACCGGAATCATAGCATGACAACCAACATTATCAAGAGCCGACGCACACGCACAATTAGCGGTCGCGTGCTCCTCATCACAGGGGAGGACGCATAATGGCCCGCTATCGAAAAGTCGACCCCCGGATATGGAATGACGCTAAGTTTTCATCGCTTGGCGACCGCGCGAAGTTCGTATTTCTGATGATTCTGACGCATCCTCATCTGACGTCTCTGGGGGCAATGCGAGCGACGATTCCAGGATTGGCAGCGGAACTCGGGTGGTCCGTGGAAGCCTTTGGGGAAGCCTTCCGGGAAGTCACCGAGAAAGGTCTCGTGGAACACGATGAAAAGGCTTCTTTTGTGGGGCTCCCGAAGTACCTGAAATACAACGGTCCCGAATCTCCGAACGTCGTGAAATCATGGGAGAACGCAGTTGACCTGATTCCCGAGTGCGAACTGAAACATCAATTGTTCCAACGTGTTAAAGCCTTTGTGGAAGGCAAAAGTAAAGGCTTTGGCGAAGCCTTACCGGAAGCCTTCCGAAAGTCTTCCGGGAACCTAAAGCAAGAGCAAAAACAAAAAACCAAACCAGATCTTGCTAACGAGAAGGACAAAGACGAATCCCCAGTCCTTATCGATCTGTCCTCCTGGAAACCGAAGATCGCCGAACGAGAATTCGAGAATCTCAACAACGGCCTAAAACACTTCAACGGCGCGATGGGCGCCGGTGTCCTAGCGCATGAGGATCGATTCTTCTTCCTTTGCCTGTGGAAGTCTGTAAATCGCCGATATCACGAGCGACTCGAAACTGACCCCATCGATACACGGATAGGCTACTTTCGGAAGTCACTCGAACGTCGTTGGAAAAATAAAATCTCGAACGATGACGAAACCGCCGTCGAAGAGTTCCTTCGTGAGGCTGATCGGAAAAAAACACGGACGAACGGTTCCACTTCAAATCTCCTGAAAGAGACCGCTGGAAAACTCACGAAGACGCCGAGCGGGAATGGGGGCGATGATGATTAGCCAAGCCCCCCCTCAAGACATCGATGCCGAAAAGGCTCTCATCGGGTCAGTTCTG
>JAGQQQ010000215.1 GCA_020426125.1 Planctomycetaceae bacterium | reverse complement strand
GTGGGTCCATGGCATAAACCAGCGTCGTCTTCAGGGTCGTCTCAGGTTTGGCATCTACGTGGCCACATGATTCAACCGTGCCGGAGCAATCGAGGTCGTCGCTCCCCTTCAGCGGAAGAAACACATGTCAAAACGGGGAGTCTCCGCGGCCCGGCAAGCCGGACACACAACTCCAGAGCAAGAAATGCTTAGAGCCGCGAGAAAGGGACAACCAGGAGACCGGATCGACATCATGCCGCTCCGAACCCCAATGGCCACTTTCCTCGCGATTCCCCCCTGATGGCCGCTTCCAACATGTCTTGCGTCATGCAATCCGGCAGGAATGCATCCTCGCACCGTTGGGCACGAACCATCTGACTTTCATTTTCGGCCCGGACGGGACACCAACTTAAATCTGTCTGTTAAGACTGATCGCAGAATCTCCGGGATTGCGGCGTTTTGGCATTACGAGTGCAATCCTCAAATCCTCTGCTATCGGGAAAGGTGTCACAAGAATGCCAATCCAGCGGGCTCCTCTCGTCCGCATGGTCCATTTCGACAAGAGTTTTCTCTCCTCCAATCCGCCAAATCGTCACAATTCCTGCAATGGAATCCGGCAGAGGCAAGTCCGGAGTTCAAAAAGTTTTTGACGAATCTCACGAGAAACTCGGTTTCCAATTCTTGACATCCACTTCAACCTAGGATACCTACAGGTAAACAATCCCGTGATCGACAAAGTCTTCGCAATTTCCCTACCTTGTAGATATCGAAGAATTTCCCGGGAGTGCCTGATGATTTCGGTGTGGGTCAATCAGGCCATTCCAGTCTCCCGCACCACCTGAGTCCAAAAGGAGCGAAGTTCATGGTCCGTAAAATCGCCGCAGTTTGTGCACTGCTTGCCCTCATCGTCATGGTTTGTGATAGCGCCGAAGCCGGTCGCCGCGGTCGCCGCGGTCGGAGCTGTTCACCTTGCTATTCGTCCTGCTACACCAGTAGCTGTTACACACCATCCTGCAACAGCTGCTACACCTCGTCGTGCTACACCTCGTCATGCAACAGCTGCTACACCTCGTCATGCAACAGCTGCTACACCTCGTCATGCAACTCTTGCTACAGCTCCTGCGGTAGCTGCGCCACCCCATCCTACGGAAGCTGTAGCTCTTGCGGCACGTCCTATGGCTGCTGCCCGACTTGTCAGTCCTGCGGTTCCTACTGTTCCGGCTGCGGTTCTTGCGGAGCCTGCGAAGCTGCTGGCCATGCTCACGGTGGCGTTGCTGCCCCCCCTCAAGGTGGCGCCGCTGCCCACCCTGGTGATCTGCCTGCTCAACAACCAGCAGCAGGTGGTGACGCTCCCGCCACGCAACAAAGCGCTCCCCAATCTCCAGCTCAGGGGACCGCGCCCCAAGCTGGCGACGCCTAATTGATTCTCGGTTCCGCCTCAAGGCGAACCAAGTTGACACCCCAACGGCCTCCGTGTTCTTGAACACGCGAGGCCTTTTTTTGATCCTATCGTGACCAGACTTGCTATTCATTCGGCGAATGACGCGGTACATTTCTCTCAACCATGAACCGGCAGCAAGCGACGATCCAGTCGCTTCCCGAACTGATCTCTGAAGTAAGGGGGGTGCCGTCGTTTCAGGAGATTGTCCGAGCCCTTCGCGCGGGAAAGTCTGGAACGATTGATGGCGCCTGGGGTTCGTCCTGCGCGTTGGTCACCGCCGCCATCGCGGCGGAAGCTCCGGGACCGGTATTGGTCGTACTCCCCCGGATCAGTGATGTCGAGGACTTCGCTGTCGACTTGGCCTCCCTGTTGCCGGAGCCACCACTGGTCTTCCCAGCATGGGAAACATTACCTCGGGAACGTCGCATCAGCGATGCGGTGTTCGGGGCACGACTCCGCGGCCTGCACTTATTCGAGTCACAAAATGCCCCTTCGGTGGTTTTGACCTCCTTTCCGGCTTTGATGCAACCGGTTCCTTCCTATCAGCAACGCGCCGCATCGACGAAAGTTTTGAAAGTCGGCGAGGACATTAACAGCGATTCGTTCCTCGCCTGGCTGGTGGAAAGAGGGTTCGAACGAGTCCCGGCTATCGAGATGCCCGGCGAGTTTAGCGTTCACGGTGGCATCATCGACATCTATCCTCCGGACGCCGTCGATCCGATTCGAATGGAACTCTTTGGGGATGAAATCGACTCCCTTCGCTTTTTTGACGTTGAGACGCAGCGAAAGGTGGAGGATCGGAAAGAGATTGCGATCACCGCCGTCAGCCCCCCAGGCGACGAAAAGAGTAGAAACGATGGAGAGGACTGGGGGGAAGCCAGCTTCCTTGATTCACTGCCTGCGAATTCCTGGATCGCGCTCTCCGAACTGACGGACGTCATTGACGAAGGCAAGAAATACCTCCAACGATTGGAAAACCCTCGGGGCCTGTTTAGCGTCGACGCCACGATGGCCCGTTGCACGGCCTTCCCTTCGGTGACCGTCTCGGCACTCAGCGAAGCCAGCTTCGAGTTAACATGTCATCTGCAAATTGAATCGATCGAACGATTCACCGGCCCCAAAAACGAGGTCATTCAGGAACTCGCTTCCGTCGTGCTTAAGGACGAACAGGTTCTGATCGCCTGCCACAACGAAGCGGAACGGGAACGTCTCCAAGAGTTGATTCACGATGAGGATCCCGTTCTCGAGGAACGGATCCAACTCTGCCTGGGAAGCGTTGCCCAGGGATACCGACTCGTCTTCTCACAGGTTGTCGTGCTAAGCGACAACGAGTTATTCAACCGTGTTCCGAGCCGACAGGTTACAAAGAGCAAATCACGACGGATCGCCAGCCGGGTCATCGACAGCTTCCTCGATCTCAACGAAGGCGATCTGGTTGTTCACCTGACCCATGGCATCGGTCGCTTCCTGGGAATGGAACTTTTTGACCGCGAGGGCCATCAGGAAGAACACCTCGTCCTCGAATTTCGTGATGGCATTCGAATCTACGTTCCGGTGACTCTCATTCACCTCGTTCAAAAATACGTCGGAGCTTCGAAATCCGCTCCTCGACTGTCAAAAGTCGGCGGCTCCGCATGGGGCAAAAACAAGAAAAAGGTCGCGGAAGCGGTCGGGGACATGGCCGCCGACATGATTCGGATGCAGGCCAAAAGGGAACTCCAGAAAGGGTTTGCCTGCCCTCCCGATAGCAAGTGGCAACAAGAGTTCGACCGCTCGTTCCCGTTTGTCGAGACGCCCGATCAGTTGAATGCGATTGAGGAGTCGCGTGGCGATCTGATGCGCGAACGGCCGATGGACCGCCTCATCTGCGGGGATGTCGGTTTCGGAAAGACGGAAGTCGCCATGCGGGCGGCATTCAAGATGGTCGACGCGGGCAGGCAAGTGGCCGTGCTCGTTCCGACAACTGTTTTGGCGGAGCAACACTATCGGACCTTCTGCCAGCGGATGGCGGAATTCCCGATCACCATCGAATCTCTCTCCCGGTTCAAAACCAAAAAGGAACAACGAGCAACCATCGAACGGCTCGAAGCGGGCACTGTGGATATCGTGATCGGAACCCACCGCCTCGTCTCTCAAGACGTCCGGTTTCGGAATCTCGGACTCTTGATTGTCGACGAGGAACAGAGGTTCGGGGTCGCAACCAAAGAAATGCTGAAGCATCTCCGGCTCAACGTCGACGTTCTGACGCTGAGTGCCACTCCCATTCCGCGAACCCTGCACATGTCGCTCTTGGGAATTCGCGATATTTCCAATCTGACAACACCTCCTCAGGATCGGCTTCCCATTGAAA